>NZ_JAAHHT010000404.1 GCF_010672085.1 Okeania sp. SIO3I5 | reverse complement strand
ATGTTTAAGTCTTGAATCGGCTTTTTCAGGAGAAAAATGTATTGAATTAGACACGCTTGAGTGAAGACTGTAGAAAGAATTCTTCTTCCCCCTCCTCCCCATCCTCCCCATCCTCCCCATCCTCCCCATCCTCCCCACCCTCCCCATCCTCCCCACCCTCCCACAAGGGTTTCAAGAGTTCCTTATAAGGGATAGCTTTTTAAGGGGGGCAGGGGGGATCTAAAACTGTATCTCACCAATTTGAGAAACGCTATATTTTCAATTTTCGGATATCTCTATTAGGTTTGATTTAGGTAAAAAATTCTATATTTTAGAGAATATCTAATAGTTAAAAAGGGGACATGAATGTTATTATGTAACTTAATAATTAAACTAAATTTAGAGTGAAAAAAACTATGAAACGGCGTAATTTTATTGGATATACTTTACTCTTTATTACCAGTTGTTCTGCAACGACAAATAATACTAATAACTGGGAAATAGAGAATAAACCAGAAATACTGCGATTGGCAGTAACGGATGTTGTTGAAGCAGGAAAATTGGAACGTGATTATGAGGCATTTCGTGCTGCTCTAGAAGCAGTATTAGCAACAAAAATTGAATTTTTTCCAGTAGACAGTTTTGCTATGGCCGCCGCTGCTTTACAGTTGAATCAAGTCGATTTGTTATTAGCAGGACCTTCAGAATATGTTGTGATTAATGCTCGGACAAATGCTATACCTCTGATTGGAGTAACTCGCCCTAATTATCGTTCTGTAATTGCTGTTCCTGCTGGTAGTCCCATTAAATCTGCTGCTCAACTGCAAGGTAAAACTTTAGCATTGTCAGATATTGGTTCTACAAGTGGTCATCTTGGACCAACAAAACTGTTGATGGAAGCAGGATTAGATCCTAAATCCGATCTGAAAATTCTGATGTTGGGAGATGATGGCAGTCTAGAAAATTTTAAACAAGGAAAGGTTGATGCTTGGGGAGGATCTGCGGTAGATTATGAATATCTTCTGGAAACTGAGGGTGCATCAAAAAATGATTTTCCGATTGTAGCTAAAACGGATTTGTTACCCAGTGATGTAATTATTGTTAGTCATAAGCTAGATTCTCAAGTAGTTGAAGAGTATAAAAATCTTATTGTTAATAATCAAGATAAATTAATAACTGCCTTAGCAAAGGGAGAATCTACAAAAAAATATCAGGGTTCTAAATTGGTAGCTGCTAATGATAGTGATTACGATTTGATTCGTGATGTTTATCAGGCGATTGGAGAAGGTGATTTAATTGCACCATAATCTATATTATTTAACTAATAATTAATAATTAATAATTAATAATTATTCAGTCAAAGGGAACAGGGAGAAGTCATTGATAATCTATAGCAATCTTAAATAGGTTGCGGGTAATCAAAAAGTAGATAAAAAAGCTGAAACTTCTACCTGTTCCCAGTTAAGTGTTCCCTAAAAGTGGTAAGATTTTTATACACAAATATATTAGAGGATTGCTAGATGGATAATAATATATTATATTTTTGATTTTAGGATATTTCTATTAGGTTTGATTTAGGTAAAAATTTCTAGATTTTAGGAAATAGGGAATAGTTTACCAGGGAGCATCAAAGAAGAAAAATTTTAGTAAATAATAAATAGGGAATAGGGAATAGGGAATAGGGAATAGGGAACAGAGAGAAGTAATTTATAATTTATGGATAATAATTGATTATATTTTAAATTTTCGGATATATCTATTAGGTTTTAGTTAGGTAAAAAGTTATAATTTCAGAGAATATCTAATAGTTGAAAATGGAACATCAATGTTATTATGTAACTTAATAATCAAACTAAATTTAGAGTGAAAAAAACTATGAAACGGCGTAATTTTATTGGATATACTTTACTCTTTATTACCAGTTGTTCTGCAAGGACAAATAATACTAATAACTTGGAAGTCGCCAGAGAATATTTAGGGAGAGGGTGGTCCGGATGGTCCGGATGCTCCGGATGCTCCGGATGGGGAGGAGCAAGCTGTATGAATAAAAGCGGACTTTTCTCCCACACGAACCACACGAACCACACTTACCCACCCTCTCCTACTTTTTTCTAGGCGTGACAATAAATTGACCCTGCTCCCAGGAGGGGAAGTCAGAAGTTAACGCATGTAACGGGGCTCAAATCCCCGCTCCAAAAATATTTCGCCGATCAAGGCGGGGTATTAGACTCAATTATTTTGATAATTATTAATTATTAATGATTAATTGTTAATTATTAATTATTGAACTAATCTACTCAATAAAATTTAGAAAATTTTTTGATAAATGGTATTATTCCTCGAATCTAAAGAAGATAAATATTCTCAATATATAGAAGTTAATTCTTCTCTAAGAAATAAGATTGCACAGCCAAATAGGATTTGTAAACTCCTAAATAAATTTAAGATCGATAGGATAAGTAATGTATTAAAACGTCTGAGTATTGCTCAAAAATTTGGTTATAGCTATGCCATAGCAATTGGTGTTGCAGTAATTGGAATTACTATAGGCTTAACAATTTCAGAATATTATGAAAAGCAGGCACTAAAAGCATTAAATATTGCAGACAAACAAAGCAGACTTCTGAATGATTTGGAAAAATCTATATTGGGGATGACTTCCCATCCTCAAAATTTAGTTCCAGCATTAACTAAAAATATTTGGTTTGATTTTGAGAGAGCAAAATTTTTAGGATATGTTAGTAGAGTTAGGAAAGATTTAGAAGAGCTTACCATTTTTATAGATACTCATCCTAATGATTTAGCTACAGAAATTAGGGAGTATCAAGAACTATTAAAATCTTATACAACAGTCACAAACTATTATGTATATAGGATTAAATCTTTATGGAAAAAAATCGATCCGCCTAATTTAAAACCAGAAGAAGTACCTCAAGCGCAACAGGTAATTATTGTTTCTTTAACTGATAAAGAAGCTACTCAAATAGATATAAAATTTGAGCGTTTATCGGGGAAATTAACCTTAATTATGAAAGCAGCAGATCAGCAATATTTGCAAGCAAATTCGAGTTTTGATAAGGTCATAAAATTACAAAGAAGAATTATTCTTGTTAGTATTTTTATTTCTGTAGGTACTGCAACATTTTTAGCAATTTACATCAGTAATGTTATTGCTAATCCTTTAAAACAAGTGACTGAAGTTGCTCAAAGAGTTACTAAAGAATCTAATTTCCAGTTACAAGCTACTGTGAATACAAAAGATGAAGTTGGATTATTAGCTGTTTCTTTAAATAAACTTATTTTGTGGGTAGGAGAATACACTCATCAGCTAGAAATGTCTCAAAAAACTTTAGAAAAGCGTGTGGAAGAACGGACTCTTGAACTGACTAAAACACTACAGCAACTTCGACACACTCAATCTCAACTTATTCAAACAGAAAAAATGTCGAGTTTAGGGAAAATGGTGGCTGGAGTTGCCCATGAAATTAATAATCCAATTAATTTTATCTATGGCAATACTAAGTATGTTAAAGAATATGCTGATACTTTGTTAGAGTTAGTAGATTTATATCAGCAGCATTATCCTCAAGTAAATCCAGAAATTGAAGATTATCTAGAAGAAATTGACCTAGATTTTTTAACTAAAGATTTGTTAAAAATTTTATCTTCTATGAGAAATGGTGCAGAAAGAATTCGACAAATTGTTGAGTCTTTAAGAAATTTTTCTCACCTGGATGAGTCGGATGTTAAATCTATTAATCTCAATGAAGGTATTGAAAATACTCTGATAATTTTAAATCATAAACTTCACTCCATCGAATTAATTAAAAACTATGGAGATTTATCTTTGGTTGAGTGTTATCCAGCAAATATTAATCAAGTTTTTTTGGATATACTTGCTAATGCTATTGATGCTATTAATGAAGCAGAATTTCAATTGCCAGCAAGTCAAATAGATTTTGTTCCGACTCTAAAAATTCAAACAGAAAAAATAGATATTGATCGAGTTAGAGTAAGTTTTTGGAATAATGGTCCGGTAATACCAGGAAATATTATAGACAAATTATTTGACCCATTTTTTACTACTAAACCTGTTGGTAAAGGTACAGGTTTAGGACTGACAAATTGCTACCAAATTGTGAAACAGCATGGTGGAAAAATTGAAGTAATTTCTAACTCTGAACATGGAACAGAATTTACTATTACTTTGCCGACTCAAATACCTCATTCAATCATTAATAATTAACAGGATGGGGAGGTGTGGGAGGTGTGGGAGGTGTGGGAGAAAAGTCTGCTACTTTTTAATTTTTAATTTTGAACTTTGATATAGAATCCGGGTAATTAATTATCGTAATTTGCAGTTCAGCCTTCTAGGCTGTAACAACCTCGAAGGTTGAACTGCAAAGTTGAATACTTATTATATTTATATGGTTGGAGGAGATGGGGAGATTGAATATTGAAGTAATTATAGAGCTATAAACATACACTGTATAACCGGATTCTATATGAATTCCGCGTAGCGCTACTAGGATATTTCCTTATATTCAATTCCGTTGTAGTTTTAACCATAGGTAATTATTCATTATCCATTAATGAATGAACCTTAACCTAAATTTATTAAAAATTTAACTAAGAGATGTTAGGTTTATTTATAATAGAGTAAGATTGGGAAAATCAAAAATATAAAGCTGACGGTTTATGGATAATTGTCATTTAAGTTATCAGTTATCAGTTATCAGTACCTCCGGCTAAAGTCGGAGCCTGGAAATACGGAATTATCTTTTCTCTTGGTCGATTGGATATGGCGAGGAAACCTCGCCATCCCTCGACCGCTTTTTATCCCCTTAAAAAGGGAGGCTTTAGACCACAATCTTTCGGTAATCAATACATTGACAAAAAACTAGAGTCATTATT
>NZ_JAAHHT010000403.1 GCF_010672085.1 Okeania sp. SIO3I5 | reverse complement strand
TGATAGACATAAAAGAAGTTTACGTTTGCTGAAACTCTAAATCTAATTCCATAGTCAACAACAAAGCTATTCCACAAAGCAACTAATAATAATATCTCTTTGCCGTTAGGTGGATTACTAATTTTGTCAGAACAACGTAAAACAGATTGAAAATTTTCTGCATGAAAACTAGGCGGAATAATTGTTGCAATTATTGTTCTAGAGTCAGTATTTCTTGCAATTTTCCGAAACCCGGCACGATATGTTTGATAATCTAAAATTTGTCTGCTATCTTGATTCTTTCCTAGAATATCTTTTCTTCCTTCTGTTTCTTCAATCCAATATCGAGGTTTAGATAATAAATGGGTAAATTGTTCAATCATTTTCCCTTCATAAAGTGCGAGTCTTCCCTTTCCAGGTTCAGTTTTAAATAACTGACTATCATTAGTCATGTGAAACTCGGAAGTCAATTTTAAATTCCACTTTCCATCAATTTCTTCTCCCAATAAAGGAAACTTTGCCATCTTCTCAGCAATGGCAATATCTACATCATTTTTCAATTCCATCACCGAAATCGAATCAGGAGATAAACGCCGAATTAGCTCGACAGAAATATTCAAAGTTTCACCATCAGGAAAACTTTCTAATTCCCCCACATCATGGCGCATAAACTTAGCTGGAAATTGAGTAGTTTCTCCATCCTTTTCAAAAGTCAAAACTACAAACTTAAAACTTCTATGTACTCCCTCAACAATTGTCTTCCGATTCTCAAAACAAAATAGACCAGAAACTTCAGTTTTAGTAAATAACATTTCTCGTAATTGCTTACTTCCCAAATCTGTATAAATTCCGCTAGGAATGACAATTCCACATTCACCATTTGACCGTAATAAATTAAAACATTGCTCCACAAACAACTTATATAAATTAATATCCGTACCCTGCTTTCTGCCATTCACAACAGAAATTTGATTCTGATATTTTTCTGCACTTCGATAATACAAACTCACATAGGGAAATTGACTTTGATACTCCAACCAAGCATTAGCAACTTCCTTATTTTGCAACATCTTTTTCTTTTGTTTCTCAAAAGTCTTAATATCCATCTTATTTTTCGTCACTAGATCGCTATATTGAGCAAAAAATTCTTTAGCTTGTGGTTTAAAAGTCTCCCAGGGTGGATTCGTAATAATGGCATCAAAACCACCCTTTTCAGAAATCACATTATCAAACTCATAACCCCAATGAAACGGCTTCAACCTGACAATATCCTCAATCTTTAATAGCCGTTTTTTTGCCTTTCCTTTTAACTGCGCCTCCTCATATTTAATCCCCAAACTGCCAAACTCATCAAACAATAATTAATTCAACTTACCATAAGATTCTCGACGCAATTTTTCAATATGTTTCCTCAAATTTAATAACCGAATATCTTGCTCAGTTCCCTCAATTTCCCCAGACTTAAAAGCGTGTTCCTTATACAAACTAATACTCTTGTTTTTATCCTCTAAAATCTTTCGATAATTATCCGCATCCAACTGCTGTAAGAAATACCCCCGTTTCGACTCTTGAACATTGTCAAAACTTTCCTCATTTACCCGAATCAAACCCATCAAAGAATTACCCACCATAATATTAAAATCAATATTCGGTAAAGGTTCCAATTCTGCCTCCGACTGAGCAACAGAAACCAAAGCCAAAAATAATCGTAACTTAGCAATTTCTGTCGCCTCCTCCATAATATCTACCCCATAAATATTATCAGTAATAATTCGCTTTTTCACAAAATAAGCCAAAGAAGGATGAGAACTTTCTTTATCCTTCAACCACTTTTTTAACCTTCTATCTCCATTTAATTTAATCGTACCAATAACGGCAGTGTAAATAGAAATTAAACTTTTCATAGCAGCTACCATAAAAGCTCCCGAACCACAAGCAGGGTCTAATAAAGTTAGATTAGGGAGAATATCTTCAACCAAATAATGACAGACTTTAGCATCTAATTTAATCAGCAATTCATTAATGTCTGTAAACCTGGTATTTGCCAGATTATTTACTCTTTCTAAAATTAATTTATTAATAGTTCTGTCGCACAAATATTCTGTAATTTCAGTACAAGTATAATAAGCACCAAATTCTTTTTGGTTAATATATTTCTCAAAAATATATCCCAACACATCCGGGTTAATTTCATCATCTTTTCCTTCAGGAGTATCATTCAGATTCCAAGAATAACGAGAAAATAAATCTAATACTTGAATAAAAGCTGTATCAGCAATCAAAATATTGTCATATTTTTCCTCAATAGGATGTTTCAGAAATAATCCACCATTCAGATATTTAACTTCACCTATTAATTCCTTTGTCGCCTCATCCCGTTCAGATTCTATTTTGGCAAAACCCTCAAAAAATAAACTTTGGAGAAAATGATAATACTGATTTTGACCCCGTTGCTGACTTGCCGTTAATTTCTCCTGTAAATAATCCAAATTTTTACCATCAATAAACCCTTTGCGCTGCAAAAAATAAACAAACATTAAACGGTTCAGCAAAACAGAAGTATACCAACGACGGTCAAATAAATTATCTATACCTTGAATAAATTCTAGAAAATCAGAATGTTGGTTTTGAAACTCCTGATAAAACTTTTTCGTAACCCGTTCAACATCAAAACTCCGTTGCAATTTTTGAGCAATTTCAACTACAGAAATTGACTCTTTTTCAAACTCAATAATATCAATAACCAAAGAACCTAATTTACTTAAAAATAAATCCCCTGGTTGACCTTTGACATATAAATGATCTCTGACAAAACGTTTATTACCATCACGTTTTACCCAATACCAAATACTGCGAGTTTTCTGAGCATCTATAAAAATTAATAAATTTTCAGCCACCCTTTGTTCAATTTCTTGATGTATAGCTTTACGAATTTTTCCTTCAGGAATTTCCTCAGTTTCAGAAGTGACTTCAAAGATAGCAACCTTAGCAGCTTCAGCTATTCTTTGATAGTAATAAATTTGATCGTCGATATTGAGAGAATTTTGCTTAGTATTAGATGGTTGTTCCCAACCTAATTCTTCGATCAAAACATCTTGAAATCGAAAATTATATAAAAAGTCGCGAGTACGTTCAAAATCCAGAGTCATAGTATTTACTGTTGATTATTTATTGATTTTACCACCGTAGGGGTTTGGTCTCCAAACCCTCTTTATACTATTCCCAAAACCAAAATAAATCTATAATCCGTAAATGTAGGGGTTTGGTCTCCAAACCCTCTTCATACCATTCCCAACACCAAAATAAATCTATAATCCGTAAATGTAGGGGTTTGGTCTCCAAACCCTCTTCATACCATTCCCAAAAATCTCAAAACCATAATATTTATTGTTGATTATTTATTGATTTTACCACCGCAGGGGTTTGGTCTCCAAACCCTCTTCATATTATTCCCAACATCAAAATAAATCTATAATCCGTAAATGTAGGGGTTTGGTCTCCAAACCCTCTTCATATCATTCCCAACACCAAAATAAATCTATAATCCGTAAATGTAGGGGTTTGGTCTCCAAACCCTCTTCATACCATTCCTAAAACCAAAATAAATGTATAATCCGTAAATGTAGGGGTTTGGTCTCCAAACCCTCTTCAAATAATGTACTGGTTTGGTCTGCAAACCCTTCTAAAAATATCAAAACTATACGATAACCCCAATACCAAAATTAATGTATCAGGACTTACACAAGGGCGCTAATTATAGTGGAAATATTAGGAATATTTACCAAATTATAAACCATATATAGCGGTGCTGCGTAAGTCCTGTGTATAATCCGATAAATTTAGGGGGTTTGGAGACCAAACCCCTACGATGAAATATTACAATTGATTTGGGTTTGGAGACCAAACCCCTAGGATGAAATATTACAATTGATTTGGGTTGGGAAACCAAACCCCTACGATAAAATATTACAATTGATTTGGGTTGGGAAACCAAACCCCTACGATCAACATAAATGACCTCCAAAAATTACAATCCAGAAATCCATAATCGTCGTTCTATTCGTCTGAAATATTACGATTATAATCAAGCAGGAGCATACTTTATTACCATTTGCGTACAAGATAAAAAATGTTTTTTAGGTAAAATCAAGGAAGGTTTAAATCAGATTAACCAGTATGGAAAAATTGTTGAAGAAATTTGGAATTATCTACCAATACATTTTCCTAAGATAGAAATTGATGGAGCTGTGATCATGCCCAATCATTTTCATGGAATTATTGTTATTAATGAGTATCAAAAATTTGGGGAAAGTTTGAATGAGAGTTTGGCAGACGGTTTGGAGAAGCGACAGCAATTTTACGAAAAAAAGACTATTTTGGGTTCAGTTATTGCTTATTTTAAGTATCAAACTACTAAATTAATTAATCTACAGAGAAATTCTCCTGGAGTTAAATTTTGGCAACGTAATTATTATGAGCATATTATTCGGAATGAGGATTCTTTGAATATTTTGCGTAATTATATTCTTGAAAATCCTTTGCGATGGGAAATTGATGTATTGCACCCGGATAATTTGACGGGGGTTTGGTGATTTTTTTGGTGTTTCGGGAGGTTTGGAGAAGAGGGTTTGGAGAAAAGGGTTTGGAGAAAAGGGTTTGGAGACCAAACCCCTACGGTGGTGGTTTGATATTTGGAAGAGGATTTGGAGACTAAACCCCTACGGTGATGCTTTCCAATTTGGGTTTTGGGGTGGGGGGTCTAACCCTAAAGTGCAACGTTATAGTTTTGAGATTTTTCCATGAGGGTTTGGAGACCAAACCCCTACGGTGGTGGTTTAATATTTGGAAGAGGATTTGGAGACTAAACCCCTACGGTGATGCTTTCCAATTTGGGTTTTGGGGTGGGGGGTCTAACCCTAAAGTGCAACGTTATAGTTTTGAGATTTTTCCATGAGGGTTTGGAGA
>NZ_JAAHHT010000402.1 GCF_010672085.1 Okeania sp. SIO3I5 | reverse complement strand
TAAAACTCTAACAATTATTCATTGTTAATTATTCATTATTCATTGCAGACGTACCCACTGTTAGACGTAATGTAAGGAAATAATTAGCAATGAATAAAGCTAAAACACTAAAAAGACGTTTAGGAAATCCTAGACCATTTTTAAGCGTGGCATGGGATACAGACGATATACCGTACCAGGTCAGTGTCAATCCTAACCTTAAATGGACAGACATAAACTGGAGACGGGTTGAGAAGAATGTATTTAAGTTGCAAAAGTTAATTTACAGAGCATCCAGCCGTGGCAAAATCCGCAAGATGCGTAAATACCAAAGACTTCTGACCAAAAGTTATTACGCAAGGTTGCTAGCTGTTAGGCGTGTCACTCAAGATAACCAAGGTAAGAAAACTGCGGGTGTAGATGGTATTAAAAATCTTCCCCCTATGCAGAGACTCAACTTGGTTGATTTACTAAACACGCGATACCTCAAAGCAAGTCCAACCCGCAGAGTCTGGATACCTAAACCAGGGAGGGATGAAAAGAGACCTCTTGGAATCCCCACAATGTACGACCGTGCATTACAAGCTCTGGTTAAGTTGGGTATGGAACCAGAATGGGAGGCACGCTTTGAACCTAATAGTTATGGTCTTTTCCGGAGGTCAACACATGATGCCATTGAGGCAATTTTTGAAAGCATCAAAAACAAACCTAAGTATGTGTTGGATGCCAACATATCAAAATGTTTTGACCGAATTAACCATGATGCACTGTTGAGAAAAGTAGGTCAATCTCCATACAGACGATTAATCAAAGAATGGTTAAGAGCTGGTGTGTTTGACAATAAACAATTCTCAAACACTGTGGAAGGTACACCACAGTCCGGGGTAATTAGTCCCCTACTAGCAAACATCGCCCTGCACGGTATGGAGGAAAGGCTAATGGAATTTGCCAAAACCATTGATATGAAAGATTATAGGGGCTGGCAAATGGGAAAACGAGATAAAATTAAAAGCCTTTCGCTCATACGCTATGCCGATGACTTTGTTATCCTACATGAAGACATCAAAGTAGTGTTACAAGCAAAAACCGTTATACAGGAATGGTTAAACCAGGTAGTAGGAGAACTAAAACCAGAAAAGACCAAAATTGCCCACACTTTGGAGGAATATGAAGGGAATAAACCCGGATTTGACTTCTTAGGTTTTACAATTAGGCAATGGAAAGTAAAGACAACTAAACAAGGATTTAAGACGCTGATTAAACCGTCTTCCAAGAGTATTAAAACTCATTATCGGAAACTAGCGGGTATATTTGACAGATACAAAACCGCCCCAACAAAAGCTTTAATAGCTAAACTAAATCCGATAATAAGAGGATGGGCTAACTACTTCTCAACCGTAGTCAGTAAAGAGACATACAATAAATTGGATATGCTCTTATGGAAGAGACTATGGCGGTGGGCAAGTAGAAGGCATCCAAATAAGTCCGCCAAATGGGTAAAGAATAAGTATTTCCCTCACTGCAAAGGAACCAGAAATTGGGAGCTTAATGACGGTGAGTATATACTAAATCGACACTCGGATGTTCCTATTGTACGGCACATTAAGGTGAAAGGTAATAAATCCCCTTATGACGGTGATTGGACTTATTGGAGCAGTAGAATCGGTAAACATCCAGGCGTAAGGAAAGAAGTCACAACGCTGTTAAAACGGCAAAAGAATAAATGCGCATTTTGTGGGCTAACCTTTAGACCGTCTGACCTTGTGGAAGTAGACCATATAAAACCAAGGTCTAAAGGTGGTGACAACACACTTAAGAATAAACAACTGTTGCATCGACATTGCCACGACAGTAAAACTGCCTTTCAATAATGAATAATGAACAATTAATTTGTTTTTAATTATTAATTATTAATTATTAATTATTAATTAAGGCAAGGATGTACCCATGACAGGGGACGTCTAAGAGAGGAGCCGTGATGAGGTGAAAGTCTCACGTCCGGTTCTGAAGACGAGTCGGTTTGGTAACAAACTGGCTTAGTTTAACTTTATTGCTCCGAAAGATTATTATTTAGGTTTTAAATCTGTAGAACAAAAAGACCGAGGTTGGGATGAACCAGGAACAGGTTTATTTCCTGTATTAGATAATGTGAAAGATTGTGTAATTTACGAGTTAAGAAAATTTCTTACTCTTGTCTATAACAACAATCCGAATATATTAGAACTACTCTGGTTAGATGCAGATTTTTACTTACATTTATCGCCAGTGGGAAAAAGGCTAATTTCCTATCGTCAGGCATTTATTTCTCAGAAAATTAGAGCTTCTTTTGCGGGTTATGCTTACTCTCAAATTGTGCGACTCGTTGGCCACTAAACCAGGAAAACTGGGCATAAATGGCCGTTTCCAAGTCAATACATGAGGGCAACCTCGACATGGGAATAACTCTTATTACCTTAGTGGTGAAATACCACTCGCCTTGTTGTTAGGTTGACAGCATAGACCACGGAGTAGAGACTGAACATCAATCTCCGAAGCTGGTTTAAAAGCGGGAAAATACCAGTTACCGAGGAACGATACCGCGAGCAGAGGCTGACAAGTGGACGAAGAGGAAGGAAATTAAACTCTCGTGAAGTAAAACCACTCCAAAGGTAGCTATGGAGTGAAGGACGGAAAGTCTGAGGGTCTATGGGTAGCCTTATGATTTGGAGACTACCGACAACCATAAAAGAACCCTCCGGGAGATTTTACCCCACTAAATCAGTCGTAATAAAGGAATAAGGGAACGAGGAAACCTCCCTAAGACACCTAAGAATACAGGTCGAAATCTTAGGAAGCCATTCAAGGCCAATCTGCACTATAGTTGCAGGTCTTAGGGAGAGTAGGATTGGGTAAGAAGCATACTAATTAATAATTAATAATTAATAATTAATAATTAAGAGCGGACGAATAAGAGTAAATATTCAGTATCTGAATTGCTTAGTTTTCCCTAAACTCTAATAATTATTCATTGTTCATTATTCATTATTCATTGCTGACGTACCCACTGTTAGACGTAATGTAAGGTAATGAGCAAGCAATGAATAAAGCTAAAACACTAAAAAGAAGATTGGGTAATCCAAAGCCCTTTTTAAGCGTGGCATGGGATACAGACGATATACCAGACCCAGTATGTATCAATCCGAACCTAAAATGGAAGGATATTAACTGGAGACGGGTTGAGAAGAATGTATTTAAGTTGCAAAAGTTAATTTACAGAACATCCAGCCGTGGTGAAATCCGCAAGATGCGTAAATACCAAAGACTTCTGACCAAAAGTTATTACGCTAGGTTGCTGGCTGTTAGGCGCGTGACACAGGATAACCAAGGCAAGAAAACTGCTGGGATAGATGGTATTAAAAATCTACCTCCTATGCAGCGATTTAATCTGGTTGATTTATTAAACACGCGATACCTCAAAGCAAGTCCAACCCGTAGAGTCTGGATACCAAAACCAGGGAGGGATGAAAAGAGACCTCTTGGAATCCCTACAATGTACGACCGTGCATTACAAGCTCTGGTTAAGTTGAGTATGGAACCAGAATGGGAGGCACGTTTTGAACCTAATAGTTATGGTCTTTTCCGGAGGTCAACACATGATGCCATAGAGGCAATCTTTGGCAGTATCAAAAAGAAACCAAAATACGTTCTTGATGCTGACATATCCAAATGTTTTGACCGAATTAACCATGATGCGCTGTTGAGAAAAATAGGTCAAACACCCTACAGGCGATTAATCAAACAATGGTTAAAGTCTGGAGTCTTTGACAATAAACAACTCTCAAATACTGCGGAAGGAACACCACAGGGAGGGGTAATTAGTCCCCTACTAGCAAACATCGCCTTACACGGTATGGAAGAAAGGCTAATGGCTTTTGCCAAAACCCTTGACATGAAAGATAGTAGAGGAAGGCAAATCGGTCAAAGAGACAAAATTAATAGTCTTTCAGTAATACGCTATGCTGACGACTTCGTTATCCTACATGAAGACATCAAAATAGTTATACAAGCTAAAACCGTAATACAGGAATGGTTAAACCAGGTAGGATTAGAACTAAAACCAGAAAAAACCAAAATTGCCCATACCCTGGAAGAATATGAAGGGAATCAACCCGGATTCGATTTTCTAGGTTTCACAATCAGGCAATGGAAGGTTAAGTCAACTAAACAAGGATTTAAAACACTGATTAAACCATCCTCTAAGAGTACAAAAACTCATTATCGGAAATTGGCGGATATATGTGATAAGAATAAAACCGCCCCAGTAGAAGCTTTAATAGCCAAACTAAGTCCGGTAATAAGAGGATGGTCTAGCTACTTCTCAGCCGTAGTCAGCAAAGAGATGTTCAACAAAATAGATCACCTCTTATGGGCAAGATTATGGAGATGGGCAAGTAGAAGGCATCCAAGAAAGTCGGCCAAATGGGTTAAGAAAAAGTATTTCCCCAACATAAAAGGAACTCGAAACTGGGTACTTAACGACGGTGAGCATATACTAAACCTACACTCTGATATGCCTATTGTAAGGCACATCAAAGTGAAAGGTAATAAATCCCCATTAGACGGCGACTGGACTTATTGGAGTAATAGAATCGGCAAATACCCAGGCGTAAGGAAAGAAGTCACAACGCTGCTAAAACGGCAGGAAAATAAATGCGCATATTGTGGACTAATCTTTAGTCCGACTGACCTTATGGAAGTTGACCATATAAAACCAAGGTCTGAAGGTGGTGACAACACAATTAAAAACAAGCAATTGTTGCACCGACATTGCCACGACAGTAAAACTGCTTTAGATAACAAAACATATCCAAAATTTAGGCCACAGGACTTACCTGAAGATTATATATGGATTGACGATATGTTAACTCTGAAGCAGGATGTGCCCATGACAAGGGACGTTTAAGAGAGGAGCCGCGATGAGGTGAAAGTCTCACGTCCGGTTCTGAAGACGAGTCGGGTAGGGTAACTT
>NZ_JAAHHT010000401.1 GCF_010672085.1 Okeania sp. SIO3I5 | reverse complement strand
TATATGGATTGACGATATGTTAACTCTGAAGCAGGATGTGCCCATGACAAGGGACGTTTAAGAGAGGAGCCGCGATGAGGTGAAAGTCTCACGTCCGGTTCTGAAGACGAGTCGGGTAGGGTAACTTGCCTGGCTTAGTTTAACAAACGAGTTGAAACTCACAGAAAATGGTTATTGAATCCTCCAGAAAAAAAGCCAGTACCTCAAGATTTTGGATTGAATGAAAATAGCTATCGACCTTTAACAAAATCTGAAGTTAATGCTTTTATGGAATTCCTTTATATGTTGGTTAGAGACTGCATAGAATTTTTAGATCCTGTGCAACAACTGCGGGATTTACTGTTAGAAAAAATTGATTATAAAGGCATTCTCAAACAGCATCCAATTTCTGAAGAGTTATTACCGAAAGTTCAAGAATATACAAGGGCAAAAAATGATTTTATTCAGTTGTTGCATTTGACTCAAGCTTACCGACAAGCTTTGAGTCAATGGGAGGCTTATTGTAGTTGGAATAAAGGCAGGAATTTGCAAAGGAAGGAGTTAGAAACAAAGTGCGGATATGATGCAAAGCACATGAGTCATTGTATTCGGTTGTTAAGAATGGGAATTGAAATTTTGCGGGATGGAGTTTTGTATGTAAATCGAAAAAAAGTTGGGGATGCTGAATATTTGTTATCTATTAGAAATGGGGATGTTGCTTATGAAGAAGTGAAAAATTTAGCTGACGATCTATTTGCAGAAATTAAGGAGATTAAAACAGAATTGCCAGAAAAAGTTGATCGGGAATTTTTGAATCAAGTTTGTGTGGAATTGGTGGAAATGGCGGGAGTTTGTTAATAGGAATATCTAAACCCCCAACCCCCGTATCTGTTAGGTAAGGCGGAGTTTTTTGTGTCTTTTATATAGGGATAGGGGTTGGGGATGGGTTAGATAAAAATGCTTTTTATGGGAATTTGTTAGATTGAAAATTGCAAGAGGGAGATATTTTTTGATTGATTAGTAATCATAAAATATCCGTAGGGGTGAAACTTCGAGAAAGGATAAAATACGAGAGTAAAAATATGTATGTTAAAGAGTGATGGTAATGTATGTGATAGGAAAAACCGATAAAATTTTCATCTAATATATCTTAGAGCTATTACGTAAAAAAATTAAAAGGTTATAAATGAAGTTATCAAGTCGATTGACTTTAGGGGTTGTTAAATAGTCAAGCTAATTATGCAATAGATAACTTTTTTTATCTAACATCCCCTAATAATTCCAATATTTATGAAATAGGTGGTGATGGTATTAATAATAATTTGTCTCATCCCGAAAAATTAAATCAAGTCGTTACCCCAAAAAAAGTTAAAGAAACCGATCTAAATCCTCAATTTAAATCCCCTATTCAAGATTTAACTCTGACACCTCAAGTGATTAATTTTTATGGTAGACACTCCGAACTGAAAACCCTGGATGACTGGATATTTAATCAAAATACTCGTCTAATTTCCGTTTTAGGAATAAGTGGAATTGGTAAAACAACCCTAGTTAAAAAGTTTATCGATCGCCACCTACAAAAATTTGAATTAATCATCTGGAAAAGTTTAAAATACCCAAAATATTTACTCTTACTTCTGAATGATTTTTTGCAAGTTTGCCAACAAGAAGCTAAAGAAATAATTGATGAGAAGTTAAAACAATTATTCGCTCTGCTGACTGAGAAAAAATGCTTAATTATTCTAGATGATGTGCAAAATATATTTATCAGTGGTGAATTTGCCGAACAATATCAAACTAAATATCAAGATTATCAGAACTTTTTTCAAATGATGACATAAGTTGAACATCAAAGCAGTCTAATTTTAATTAGTCAAGAGCAATGTGCAGAAATGGAATGTTTAGACCAAGATTTATCTCCAATTAAATGTTTAGAATTATCAGGTTTAGATGAAGTGGCAATTCTCAAAGGTGCAGGATTAAAATACGAAGCAAGTTGGTTAAAGTTAATCAATTTATATGAAGGTAATCCAGTTTACTTAAAAAGCATTGCTGCTTTAATCAAAAATATTTTTGATGGTGGTGTAGCTGATTTTTTAGCTGAAAATAGTTTATTCATTACTCAAGATATACAAGGTATTCTCAAACAGTTATTTCACAAATTATCACCATTAGAAAAACAACTTGTTTTAGAATTGAGTAAATTTGACCAACCTGTAACCAGAGAAGATTTAATTACAACTTTAGATTGGTCATCAATGGATTTAATTAATAGCTTGCAATCTTTACAACAAAGGTATTTACTCAAGAAAATCCACAATGGAAAAGTTCAGTTTAATTTGTCTCTAATTTTTCAAGAATATGTGATAAATTATTGTCAAAATTAAACTGATTTGAATCAGGTATTATTTAGCTGAAAAAGATTGGGTAATATTAACCAATTACGAATTATCGGTTAATATCAAGATAGTTCATTATGTTTTAGCTAGTTTTAAAAGATTTTGAGAGTTATTAGGAATAATTAATGATGAAACTCGAAGACTATTTTAATTTTTTGGCTCCCCTTGATATTCGACTGAAAGGAACCAGGATTGGAATTGAAACTATCCTTTATGATTTTATTTATAAGTCTAAAACTCCTGAAGAAATTTTCCAAACTTATCCGTCTTTAACTTTGGAACAGGTTTATGCCACAATTTTGTATTATTTACACTATCAAGAATCAGTAAATCAATATATAACTGATTGGTTGGAATGGGGTAGAAAAATGCGAGATGAACAACGTAAAAATCCTTCTCCTGCTGTACAGAGATTGATGAAAATTAAAGCTGAACAAGTTGCAGAATCTAACTTGATTCAGAAGTCAGAAGTTAAATTTTTGCTGTAAAACCTCGACTTTTTATAATACTAAATCAGTGTAAAATTCTTGATTAGAAGTGATTTATAAAGGAAAAAATGAGATGGTTTAGGTATGATAAAACTACTTTTAATAATTAATAATTAATAATTAATAATTAACAATTAACAGTTAATAGTTACCTCTTCTGATCAAGAAGAGGATTGATTTAAAAATATTTTTTTTCTTTTTTATACATGAATGGAGAGGCTTTATACCTTAATTTTTGGGTAATTTTAAGGTATAAAAAAAGTAATGATTTAGCTCTTAGCTTTTTTTAATGAATGAAGCAAGCATTAGTTTAACTTCTACTACATTTTTAACCAGATAATTGAAATAAAAAAATGACGAATTTTAGTTTTCAAGTTATACAATTTTGTGGCTGAAAATGTAGATTTATCTTAGAAACTGATAGCTTTTTTGCTGCACGACATGAAAAATGTTTGCGAAGCATTCCGTAGAAAAGTTCCTCTGAAAGAGGATAGCTGACTGCTAAATGTTTACGAAATATGGTCAACCATAGAACCTCAAATACCTAATCTTTGATAGACATCATCTAAATGTTTTAAATGGTGTTTCGGATCAAAACAAGCTGCAATTTCTGCCTCAGATAACTGACTTTTAATCTGTTCATCTTTGCCGATTAAATCTTGAAAATTACCATTTGGTTGATTCCACGCTTGATGAGCGCAAGACTGAACAATTTTATAAGCATCTTCTCGGATCATGCCTTTTTCTACTAAAGCTAAAAGCACTTGTTGGCTAAAAATTACTCCTCCATAAACATTCATATTTCGCTTCATGTTTTCTGGATATACTAATAATTTCTTGACTAATTCAGTGGTTTCTTTAAGCATAAAATGAGTCAAAATACAAGCGTCTGGTAAAATAACTCTTTCTACTGAACTATGAGAAATATCTCGTTCGTGCCAAAGGGCAACATTTTCCAAAGCAGCAACAGCATGACCACGAACAATTCTTGCCATTCCTGTTAACCTTTCCGAACGGATGGGATTACGTTTGTGAGGCATCGCACTAGAACCCTTTTGACCTTGAGAAAAATATTCCTCAACCTCCAAAACATCGGTCCGTTGCAGGTTACGAATTTCCACCGCAAAACGTTCAATAGAAGCAGTCAATAAGGCAAGAATTTGTACATACTCAGCATGGCGATCGCGAGAAATTACCTGAGTTGAAGCTGTATCTGGTTTAAGTTCCAGTTTTTGGCAAGCGATCGCCTCAACTCTGGGGTCAATATTTGCATAAGTTCCTACTGCTCCAGAAATTTTACCTACAGCAATATTCTGACGTAGTTGCACTAATCTCTGGCGATGACGACAAACCTCTGCTAACCATCCTGCCAATTTAAAACCAAAGGTTATCGGTTCCGCATGAATACCGTGGGAACGCCCTACCATAAAAGTTTCCCGATGTTCTTGTGCTTGATACCGAATAGCTTGTCCTAATTCTTCCATACAAGACAACAACACATCCAGACTCCCAACCATTTGCAATGCCAGGGCAGTATCCAAAACATCAGAACTTGTTAAACCAAGGTGAATATATCGTCCAACATCCCCAACATATTCATTAACATTTGTCAAGAAGGCAATCATATCATGGCGGACTTCTGCCTCAATTTCCAAGACCCGCTCCCGGTCGAAATTCGCCTTAGCCTTAATTTCTGTTACTGCCTCAGCAGGTATATAACCAAGTTCTGCCTGAGCTTCACAGACAGCTATTTCCACTTGTAGCCAAGTTTTCAGCTTGGCATTATCAGTCCAAAGTTCACCCATTTCGGGCAAGGTGTAACGTTCTATCATACTCTATCTATAACTAACTATAACTAAAACAGCGGTTACCGAAAAATTGGGTTTAAAGCCTCGCCCTTTTAGGGCGAATTTCTATACTATGCTATAATGAGATTGGTTATGTACCCGCCTTGTCTCATAAATACTTTAGAAAACAATATTAGGTTGAAACTCCTTCAGTTGAGAGCAGAACAAGGGAAGCTTATCTGTCAATGAGCAGCTTAAACTTGAAGGCACCTTTGAAAAACCTAGCCAATCCTAGACATTTTTAGGAATTGTCTCTCAAAGGTTGCAGATTAAGTCTTAATTGACTACGTTGGCAGGTCACGACCACAATATGTGAACTCCAGCATATATGCTG
>NZ_JAAHHT010000400.1 GCF_010672085.1 Okeania sp. SIO3I5 | reverse complement strand
GAAGTTTTAACTGTTAGATGAACTTCTTAAACCTAGAACTTACAAGATTAAACCTATAAATTTTTTCCAGACGCCATAGGTAAAATTTCAGATTTTTCACCCAGAGCAATAAACTGTTATTTCAGAATTTTTAACTGTTAGATGAACTTCTTAAACCTAGAACTTACCAGATTAAACCTATAAATTTTTTCCAGACGCCATAGGTAAAATTTCAGATTTTCTACCCAGAGCAATAAACTGTTATTTCAGAATTTTTAACTGTTAGATGAACTTCTTAAACCTAGAACTTACAAGATTAAACCTCCAAATTTTTTCCAGACGCCATAGGTAAAATTTCAAATTTTCCACCCAATTTTTCCAACTTGATTCGGCAAAGGGTCTCCCGTTATAATCTTCAATTTAACGGGAGATAACTTCACAGATATTCTCAACCTAGAATCTACCACCTACCACCTTTGGAGTATAGGGAAAATAATCCCCTCAAATTACTGTAGCGTGAAAATTTTTAGACTATACAATCACTTTTTACTTTTTACTTTTTACTTTTTACTGAAAATAATCCTGAGTCCTAATAGCGTTAATAAACCAAAAACGATGTAAAATGCACTCTGTTGCACACTTCCCAACCAACCTAATAATCTAAATTATCGATGAGTACCCGTATTATCCTTGTGCGTCATGGCCAAAGCACCTACAATGTAGAACGTCGAATTCAAGGTCGCCTTGATGCTTCAGTCCTTACAGAGGCAGGCCAAAATACTGCTCGTCAGGTAGGTGAAGCTCTTCAAGGTCTAAAGTTTGATGCTATTTATAGTAGTCCCCTACAAAGAGCTAAACAAACTGCTGAAATTATTCATTCCTATTCAGAATCTTCCCCCCCCATCCAAATCAAAGAAAACTTAAGAGAAATTGATTTACCTTTGTGGGAAGGAATGTTGCGTCAAGAGGTTATAGAGAAATATCCAGAAGATTACAGTTTATGGAAAAACCGTCCCCACAAACTTTATATGGAACTCTTAAAAGCAGAGGGCAAAGTCAAACACTTTCCTATACTATCTTTGTTTGAGCAAGCAAATAAATTTTGGTCTGAGATTTTAACTAGCAATGATAGTCAAACCATTCTAGTTGTGGCGCACAATGGTATTAATCGATGCCTCATTTCTACAGCTTTGGGAATACAACCATCTTATTACCACTCTATTCAACAGTCTAATTGTGGCATTAGTATACTTAACTTTACTCCTCCTTATCCTTCTTTTTCTGGAAAACATGAACCAGGAGGATCTGTACAATTAGAATCAATGAATCTTACTACTCATATCGGTGAAAAGTTTCCCAAACCTAGAGATAAACATATAGGTCCTCGGTTGTTACTGGTACGTCACGGTGAGACAGACTGGAACCGAGATGGTAAATTTCAGGGACAAATTGATGTACCACTTAATGATAATGGTAGAGTACAAGCTGGCCAAGCTGCGGAATTTCTCAAGGATGTACATCTAGATTTTGCTGTGAGTAGTTCGATGTTACGCCCTAAAGAAACGGCAGAAATTATTTTGCAGCATCACCCAGATATAGAGTTAAAGTTATATGATGGTTTATGGGAAATTAGCCATGGTCTTTGGGAAGGAAAGTTTGAGTCAGAAATTGAAGAAAGTTTTCCTGGGTTATTGAAGCAATGGAAGGAATTTCCAGAAACTGTACAGATGCCAGAGGGGGAAAATTTACAGCAGGTTTGGGAAAGAGCGCTGGTTAGTTGGAAAGAGATTATTCGGTCAGTTTCTGGAGTTGGTATTGTAGTTGCCCATGATGCTATTAACAAGGCTATTCTTTGTCAATTATTTGGTTTAGAACCCCAACATTTCTGGAATTTTAAGCAGGGCAATGGGGCGGTTAGTGTAATTGATTATCCTCAAGGTCCAGATGGACCTCCGGTATTAGAGGTAATGAATATTACTTCTCATTTGTCTGGAGGTATTCTTGATAAAACTGCTGCCGGGGCGCTGTAATTTCAGTTATCAGTTATCAGTTATCAGTTATCAGTAGCTTGGGTAGTCCAGTAGGGTGCGTTAATGAAATGTAACGCACCGTCTATTCCAAATATTTCGGTGCTACTGGACTGACTAATTTTTTATTTGTACTGGTAACGCCAAGAATTTGATTTATGACTTTTGACTTCATCGGTGCGTTACGCTTCGCTAACACACCCTACTCGACTGAGACTAAAAGAGTATTTATTTTTTCCCCATCTATTTAGACATTTCCCGAATCTAAGTTTTTGCCAAGTAAATTCAAACTTTAAGATGAATTTTTGGAGAAGTCTATTGGGAGAAGAAACTGATGATTTTCAAAAGCCACCATCTTCTTATATTTCTGCTTGTGACGAGTAGTGTTCCCAATCTCATAACACATAAACCTGTCAGCGCTCAAACAGTTCATCGTTGCAAATTGATTCAAACAATTAGCGGAAATAAATTTTATCGAGTGGAGCCAAATATTCCAGGTTCTCGTGAAATGACAAGCTTTAACCATATAAAATGTTTAGTTCCAGTTACTGACAGGAAATGTTTTTACAGAACTTCAAGTAAATATCAATGGCGTCGTTGCGGTACTACTAACATCGTCGGGTTGCCCTTTGACGGTTACGGCGAAGTCCTAGAGGATGACGATGGACGAAAATATTATGGATTTAACAGTGGGTATGAATTTTACTTTGATTGATAGGTGTAGGTTGACTTGAGGAATCCCCGAAACAAACAATAGTAAGGCGCGTGTTGGGTTTCACTGTCGTTCTACCCAACCTACATTCTTCTCACTTCTATAATAATGAACAGCCAATTATTTCAACAAGTCCGAATATTAGACCCTGTTTCCCACACAGATAAAATTGCTGATGTATTAATAATTGATGGAAAAATAGCAGCAGTTGAGGAAAATGTTTCTGAGTTTCCTACTAAAACAGATATTCAAGATTGTCGGGGATTAATTTTAGGTCCTGGTTTGGTAGACTTACATTCTCATAGTGGAGAACCAGGGTTTGAAGAACGGGAAACTATAGAATCTCTAATGCAAGCTTCTAAAGCGGGAGGTTTTACGAGACTAGCAATTTTGCCCGACATTTTTCCACCTGTTGATAATCTTGCTGGTTTGGCAAGATTACAAAATTTGGCAGCTCAAGCAACTGATAAGTCTACTTTTCCTCTTCTTTATTATTGGGCTGCTATTACCCAAGGTGTAAAAGGCGAGCAAATGACTGAGTTGGGAGAATTAGCAGCAACCGGAGTTGTGGGATTTGCTGATGGTTTGCCTCTAGAAAATCTTGCTTTGTTACGGCGAGTTTTGGAATATTTGAAACCTCTGAATAAGTCTGTTGCTTTGTTTTGCAATAATTCTGGGTTGGCAGGTAATGGGGTAATGCGAGAGGGGTATGATTCTATTCGCTTGGGTTTGCCTGGGGTTCCGACTATGGCTGAAAGTTCTGCTTTGGCTGCTGTGTTAGAGTTAGTAGATAATATTGGTACTCCGGTTCATATTATGCGAGTTTCTACTGCTCGAAGTGTGGAGTTGATTGGAGTTGCTAAAAGTAGGGGTTTGCCTATTACTGCTAGTACGACTTGGATGCACTTGTTGTTGGATACTCAATCTATATATGGTAAGTCTCCTTTGGATACTCAGTTTATTCCTTATGACCCGAATTTACGTTTAGAACCTCCTCTAGGAAATAAGAGTGATCGCTTGGCTTTGGTTCAAGGTATTAAAGATGGAGTTTTAGATGGTATTGCTATTGACCATACTCCTTTTTCTTATGAAGAGAAAACAGTTGCTTTTTCTGAAGCACCCCCAGGAGCAATCGGACTAGAAATAGCATTATCTTTATTATGGGAGAACTTGGTTGAAACGGGAGAGTTGTCGGCTTTAGATTTATGGAGGGTGTTAAGTACAACTCCTAGCAAATGTTTAGGATTAAGTCCTGGAGAGATAAGACCCCAAAAGTCAGCGGAAGTTACTCTATTTGCGCCTCAAGAAATTTGGGTAGTAGAAAAGTCTGCTTTGAAATCTCGTTCTATCAATACACCTTGGTTGGGAAAACAAATTAAAGGTCGTGTCCTGGAGCTTGATTTTTAAAGGATATGACTTTTTCTGAAGCATTCACAGTAAACTTATCCCTTTTCTGAATTCTTATGAAGAGAAAACTGTTGCTTTTTCTGAAGCACTCCCAGGAGCAATAGGACTAGAAATAGCATTACCTTTATTATGGGAGAATTTTGTGGAAATGGGAGAGTTGTCGGTTTTAGGTTTATGGAGAGTATTAAGTACCGCTCCTAGTAAATGTTTAGGATTAAGTCCTGGAGAGATAAGACCTCAAAAGTTAGCAGAAGTTATATCATGTTCGGATAATCAGTTATAAATAAAATTTTAGCTCTCTCTAGTAGGGAAAAGATATTATACTTCTACTTTTCTCCTGACTCCTTTCTCCAGAAATTCTGACTCCTGACTCCTTTCTCCAGAAATTCTGACTCCTGACTCCTGACTCCTGACTCCTTGATAATTATTTATAAGTATTCAACCGAACATGATATTACCCTATTTGCACCTCAAGAAACTTGGGTGGTAGAAAAACAAATTTTGAAATCTCGTTCTATCAATACACCTTGGTTAGGAAAACAAATTCAAGGTCGTGTCCTGGAGCTTGACTTTTAAAAGATATGATTTTTCTGAAGTTCTCCGAATTTAGTTAAGATTTTGGGTAATTATAAAATTTCCTACTAAGATTACCATCATAAGTCAATACTAGAAAATCAATCAAATATTGCCAAACTAAATCGTTTATGGTTTGATGGTAAATGTTTATCCAGTTTATCCCTTATATGCTCCGAAACAGTTTATGAAAGATATAAATACTGAACCAAATAAAGTTGGTACAACAGAAGCAGCATTTCTTTTAAATATTTCTACTGCGAGACTAAGATTACTTCTCAGGCAAGGTCGCCTCAAAGGAGCCGAAAAAGTCGAACGGTTCTGGGTAATTCCTTTAAATAGTAGAGGAATGCCAGAAATTACACCAGGTCGTCGAGGTCCTCAAGGAACTTGGAATA
>NZ_JAAHHT010000040.1 GCF_010672085.1 Okeania sp. SIO3I5 | reverse complement strand
GATGGGGAGGAGGGGGAGGAAGAATTCTGTCTACATTCATAAAAAAGTGTATTGAAAAATACTCTTTTCTCCTGAAAAAGCCGATTCAAGACTTAAACATAACTTGTCTATGTTGTCAAGTTTTATGAAAAGAGAAAGATGTTTATAAAGCATAGCTTGGAAAGGGGTGAGGGGAGCGTCGTATGGGAAAGCTGGGCCCTATGTTTGTGGTTTGTCATTGATTTTGATATAATAGCTAAAGTATAAAGGTCGATACAGATTATGCTACTGAAATACAAGGTCCTTGCTCAAACCCCATAAAAGCCATAAGGCAATTATAGCTAATTGGTTGGAATTAGCTCGAAGACAATATAATTACCGTTTAGCTGAAAGGTTGAATTGGTTTTAAGCAACACGCACACCAGTAAATGCTTGTCCTCTTAATGTTTCAGTAGTACCAGTAGAGCAAATCTATCCAAATATTCCCGAATTTAGAACACAAACACGGGACGGTAGAAAAAAGGACATTAATGGTAATCCGATAACCAGGAAAGGCGATAAGCATCCCAATATAGTAAATGGGTATGTTTCTTGGGAAACAGTGCAACTAGCAGATTTAGCACAGACTAAAAAACTATTCCCTGAGTATAAGTCTATACACTCCCAGGTCTTACAAGATGTTATCCAAAGATTACAAACAACAATGGATAACTTTACCTTACCTGATAAAAACGGTAAAACAAGTGGTAGACCTAAATTTAAAGGCAGGCATTACTATAATTCTTTTAGTTATCCTCAGTTATCAAATGCAAATATTGTCAAAAATGCTAACGGTAGGTATTGTGTTAATCTACCAAAGATAGGTTTAGTCCCTTTAGTATACAATCGATCAATACCATTAGGATTCAAGGTTAAGACAGGAACAGTAGTCCGTGAAGCAGATGGATGGTAAATCAGTTTCACGATAGAGGATAAAACTGTACCTTTGAGGCGTGTAGAAATTCAACCCACTGAAAAAAACTCATGCATGTATTGATTTAGGACTGTTATACTATGCTGTCACCAGCGATGGTGAGTTTATAGAAGTGCCTAAGTTTTTCAGATTCTCTGAGCATAGATTATCTAAACTTCAGGTCAGATTAGCCAGGAAACAAAAACATTCGAGGGCTTGGAAAATTCTCAAACGTAAAATAGCGGGAGTGCATCAATTAATAGCTAGACAACTAATAGCTAGACAACGTTTGGATTGGCAATTCAAGCTGGCTTATCACTTGTTTTCAGATGTAAGTGTGATATTTGTAGGTCTTCTACAAATATCTAACCTAGTCCGACGTTGCAAAGCTAAACTAGGAGATAATGGTCAGTTTTTACCAAATGGTCAATCAGCTAAGTCAGGATTAAATAAGTCTTTGCAGGATGCAGCGTTTGGGCAGTTTGTTCAGCTTCTAGAGTATGTTGCCTGGAAACTCGGCAAGAAAATTATCACGCGTAGACCCAAAGGGTACATCTCAACATTGTTGGGAATGTTTGAGAAAAGTCTCTAAAAGCTTATCAGAGCGTTGGCATTCATGTCCTAAATGTGGACAATAGCTAGACAGGGACTATAACTCAGCACTCTTAATACAAAAAATAGGATTGCTATCAACACAGGAGGAGGACATCACTTCTGTTAAAACTGCGGTCATAGCTCACTTGGCTGAAGAATCCCTAATTTTTCCCGTAGGGGAGCGTCGGGAGTATGTCAATTAGATATGTCAATTAGATATATAGTTTGCTAGCGAGGAAAACTTAAGTGCAGGTTGAACAAATTATTGAGAGACTAAAGTTAGATTTACCAACTTTGTTTGAAAAAGATATTTCTTACGATATCTATACTCAAAATATTTTTTTTAAAGACCCGGTAAATAGGTTTAAGTGGAAATTTAATTATCGAATTATTTTTTGGACTTTGCGTTTTCATGGTCGGCTATTTTTTACAGAACTATATTTTGATTTACATAATGTTCAACAAACCGCAGAAGATATAATTTTGGCAAATTGGACTGTGCGTGGCGTCTTAAGAGTTCCTTGGAAAACTAAGATTTTATTTAATGGTTATTCAACTTATAAGTTGAATCAAGATAAGTTGATTTATGAACATATTGATACTTGGGATAGAAAACCAAGTGAAATATTAAAGCAGTTTTTATACTCTAGGGATTAGGGAGTAGTTTTCAATCTGAATTCTGAATTATGACTCCTACCCTCACCCATAAGACTTATGTAAACATTCAGCTTTTAAACGTAATAACTTGAGTTTAGGTTAGTTAAAGGAGACCTTTTTATTCATAACTTTTAATTTTCTGGCGCTGGTAATTGGTAAGATGATTTTCACCTAGGTGTAAGACCCATCATTTATTTTAATAAGATATTTTAGAGGTATTAGAAACAGATTTATCTTAAAGTTTCATCTCTTGATTTACCAACGCCAATTTTCTTATGCGACTAATTCCTCCAGAAAGTTTGATAATCAGTTAATAAGTCATAGCGGAGAGCTGATAGCTGACTGCTGAATGCTTACAGACTTATTCAGGAGACCCTGATTGGAGAAATTTCAGCCATATCTAATATTTGGGGAATTAAGTCTTCTCGCTTAATTGCCATTAGATGAACTCCATGACAAATATTGCTTGCCATTTTTATTTGTTCGGCAGCAATTTTCATTCCTTCTTGTAAAGGTTTCTCTGCATTTGCTAAACGATTAATAATATGTTCTGGTATATCAACTCCCGGCACATACTTATTTAGAAAAGCAGCATTTTTCGCAGATTTAAGTAAAAATATTCCGGCTAAAATTGGCTTATTACTATCAACTGCAATTTGATTCATAAATTTTTCTAGTTTATCAAAATCAGAAATTAATTGACTTTGAAAAAATTGAGACCCTGCTAATAATTTACGTTCAAATCGTCTTTTTAATCCTGACCAACTAGGGGACTGAGGGTCTACCGCAGCACCTACAAATAAATCTGTTGGTCCATCCGGTAAAACTTTCTCATTCCAGTCCATCCCTTGATTTAACTTGGCAATCATTTTTAATAGACGTGTGGACTCCATGTCAAATACACTTCTGGCATCTTTATGGTCTCCTGCTTTTACAGGGTCTCCAGTCAGGGCCAAAATGTTGTGAAGTCCTAAAGCTGAAGCTCCCATTAGGTCTGCTTGTAAAGCTATACGGTTGCGATCGCGACAAACTACTTGATATATTGGTTCTATCTTATGATTTTTCAAGATGATAGAAGCTGCCAATGAGGACATTCTTAATACGGCACGACTACCATCAGTAATATTAATTGCATGAACTTTGCCTTTTAGGGTTTCGGCCATTTTAATCATGTGAGTAGGGTCAGCTCCCTTGGGTGGTGCTACTTCAGCAGTGATTAAAAATTCTCCAGATTTGACGGCATTGCGAAATCTATTCATTTATTTGTATTTATTTATTTAGCTATGGTTAAGTTTGCAATTTTTGTTATGACTATTGGATAGATTAACTCTAATGATAATTGCTGTTAGTTATTAATCAATATTTGACTACTCTCCTAGCTGAAGCTCAGGAGCTTCTAAAGTTAGGTATTAGGCTTGCCTGCTATTTAACCAGTTTGATAAGCTTTAACTAATCCATAATAATATTTCCAAGATTCTGCTACACTTCTTAATATTTGTTGTGCAGCTTGAGAATGCAAAACTTTATAGTGGTTATTGGTTTTATAGCATTTCTCATAAAGATGAGGTACAGTTACGATCCCCCTAAATCCCCCTTGAAAAGGGGGACTTTGAAGACTCCCCCCTTTTTAAGGGGGGCAGGGGGGATCTAAAACTGTATCTCACCAATTTGAGAAACGCTATATCTTCTTTTTCTAAGTCAAATTTACCGATACTTTTTTGAGTTTTAAAATACAATTGTCTAGCATAATAAATCCCCATATTTGAGTTTTAAAATACAATTGTCTAGCATAATAAATCCCCATATTTGTTAATTTGTGAGCTGCTTCACAGAGAAACTTTAATATGTTGATTAATTCTTTGTCTTGATTAACTTGAATTTCTTTACAAGGGGACATACTCTAACTCTTAGATATTAACAAAGATAGTATCTATAGAACAGGACGGATAAATCCATATATTCTGAACGATTAGCTCGTTTTCATCCCTCGGCTGCAGCAGGAGGGCTTTCAACTTCGCTGTTCGGTAAGCATTTAACTGTCAGATATTAGCTATGAAGTTATTAACTAATTATTTTTTCCTATTCCCTATTCCCTATTAATGAATAACCCAAAGCTTTTTTAACTTTTTCTAGAGTTTGATTAGCGATCGCTCCTGCTTTTTGCTTTCCTTCAGCTAAAACAGATTCTAGATAACTTTTATCATCCATGACTGTTTTATATTTTGTTTGAATTGGTCTTAAAGCTTCAATAGTTGCCTCAGTTAATAAAGGCTTAAATTTACCCCATCCCATATCTTGACATTCTGTTATTACCTCTTCCTTTGTTTTAGCTGAAAATAATCCATAAAGAGTCAATAAATTCTTACATTCAGGTCGTTCAGGATTATCAAATTCCAAACCTTTAACCGCATCTGTTTTGCAACGTTTAATTTTTTTAGTAATTACATCTGGTGGATCTAATAGATTAATTCTACTTAATTCTGAAGGGTCAGATTTAGACATTTTGTTAGTACCATCTGTCAAGCTCATTACTCGCGCACCCTCTTTTCTAATTAAAGGTTCTGGTAATTTTAATATACTTTCTCCCTGACCAAATTGATGATTAAACCTAACCGCTATATCGCGAGTAAGTTCTAAATGTTGTTTTTGGTCTTCTCCAACAGGAACTTTATCTGCATTATAAAGTAGAATATCTGCAGCCATTAAAACCGGATAATCTAATAAACCTGTACCAACATTTTCCCCCTGTTTAATTGCTTTTTCCTTAAATTGAATCATATCTGTCAACCAATTCAGGGGAGTAATACAGTTGAGAAACCATGTCAATTCACTATGAGCAGGAATGTGAGATTGCACAAATATGGTAGAGTAATTTAGGTCTATACCGCAGGCCAAATATAAAGCGGCAATAGTGTAGGTATCTGTAGCTAGTGTAGCTGGATTATGGGGTACTGTAATAGCGTGTAAATCTACTACACAGAAAAAATTGTCGTATTCTTTTTGCCCTTCTACCCAGTTGCGAATTGCACCTAAATAGTTACCAATATGAAGGTTTCCAGTTGGTTGAACTCCAGAGAGTACGCGCTGTTTACCCATTATTTTTCTAACTTTAGTGGTTCAAAATTAATTAATACTTAAGAATAACATATTATTAACAGATAACAGTATTTTAGGAAAAAATATGTTAATGAAAGTCTGCTCAAAAATTAACATAACCAAAAAAACAAGGTCTCAAGTCTCCCTATTTTAAGGATATCTTGAAAGTCTCTGACTTCAAAGGTCGGAACTGATAACTGATACCAAATCCGGTTTAGAAAAGCTGATTATAAATTTTCTCTATTGTATATTGAGCTTTACTTTTCACTTTACACCGTAATCAGCCTATAATAACCGGATTTGGTATGATATAGCAGTCGAAGCAAAGATTAGGACATTTCTAAATCCTAAAACCCTTTGAAAGTTTACTATTCCCTATTCCCTATTCCCTATTCCCTATTCCCTAGCGCTATAACTGATAACTGAAAATGACATACCGTAATCCTACTCCTACTGTTGATATTATTATTGAACTAATCGACCGACCAGGGCGTCCTATTGTACTAATTGAACGCAAAAACCTACCTTTTGGTTCGGCAATTCCTGGTGGGTTTGTTGACTATGGAGAATCTGTCGAAATTGCAGCCCGACGAGAAGCAAAAGAAGAGACCAGTTTAGAAGTGGAGTTAATTGAACAATTTTATGTTTATTCGGACCCCAAGCGTGACCCTCGTCAACATACTATGAGTGTGGTATTTATTGCCACTGCTAGTGGGGAACCTAAAGCGGCAGATGATGCGAAAAATTTAGCTGTCTTTGAACCTTGGCAAATTCCTACAAATCTCTGTTTTGACCACGACCAAATTCTCAAAGATTATTTGCGGTATCGTTATTATGGTTTAAGGCCAAAAGTTAAGTGAGTGGAAAGGTAATTGCTGAAGCCATCATGCTGTTGTGTGACTTGCTGCTGTTTTTACTATAATTTCTCCCTTTATGCAACAAATCTCTAAATCTCTAAAATTCCAATAATTTGCCACTTATTAACTTTTTTGGTAAATTGAGATATGATCTAGCTAAATAGATTATAATAAATATATATAACTTAAAACCATAACGTTATGGTTATGACTCTTTCATACGTTAGTACCACACAAGCAGCTTTTCTGCTAAATATTTCCACAGGTAGATTGCGACTTCTACTCAATAATGGTCGTGTTGTTGATGCCGAAAAAGTCGGCAGATTTTGGAGAATTCCTCTGAACCATCGGGGAATGCCAGAAATTACACCAGGTCGTCGTGGTCCTCAAGGAACTTGGAATAAATTTGAACGTACAGCCAAGACTATCGTTCATGTTCTCAGAAAAACTATAGACTATAACAGAGACTATAAAACTTCCCATCCAGCAGTAGCTGTGAAAGTAGGAGATAAAAAAGATTATTGCCACGCTCTGAAAATTCACGGTCCTTGCCAAATAGTTTATCAACCCCATCAACCAAATACAAGTCAAGCAGGAGGTGCCAGGCTGTGGATTGAAGTCGAGCCAGAAAAGAGAGTAGAGCGAGTGTACTTTAGTGATGGAGATTATGGTCCGCCACCAGAAGTAGTTCAGCAGCGTGCAAAAGCTAAGAAGTCAAAAACTCAGAAGAGAAAATCGAAAAAGAAAGGAAAAAAACAAAAGTAATTAAATATTTGGGAAAGGAAAGGAGAATTCTACAAGCAGTGTTTGGGTTCTGCCTAGTTTCTTGCTGTCTATAGAACCCCTAAGTGTATCTTTTCTTGAAATACAAAGGGTTCAGGAAAGCCGTTTTAAGGGGCGACTTACAACTATTGGTACTTAAACATTTTATGGTCGGAAAAATTCCTCAAAGTCTTTCTAGATATGGGAATTACGTCGATGCCCTAAAAATGGCTAGAACCCGTGCTTATTCAATATTTATGCCTTTTTGACGTAAAAGCATTTGCCGGTCTTAATTTGAGCATGTTTTTTGGGTTTATTTTGTTGAAGTCCCGCTATAAGGGTTCAGAAAACCGAAAAATTATGAAAAATGACTGCTAAAATCATCAAAGCCAGATGGGTATTGGACTTCTAATTTGTTAAATAGATCCCAAATGGGTTATATAGGATACTGCCGACGCAACTCTCGGCGATCACTAATCTCTTGAGTAGCAGTCAAACAAATTGACATCCTCCCGACGCTGCACTTGCCCCTGCAGCGCTGGTCTTCAACCAACGTTGAGATAAAAGTTGACCTTGGCTGTAGCATTTTCTAGTGTTCTTTTCCTAGGTCATACTCTGCAAACAAAATTTAACGCATAAGCAAGCTCAATATGAATTTCTGGAATAACCAATTTAATTGCTACATTTACATCAACAACAAACTTACTTGCTTAGACGCTCCTCTAGTAATAATTCAGCACTATCAGTAAAGGTTTGACCTTTGTATTGTTGTCATAAACGTTCAAATTTTAAATTTGACTCTTGATGATTTTGTTTGATGATGGGTTGATACACAACCATAGCTTCAATTTATTGATTACTAACTTTTATACCCGTATTTGGTATAAATTTGCGTTTTATTATTAATGATTGGATTTAGTAGACAGACGTAATACTAAATCCGGTATACATATAAGGTTGATTAAAAGGTTAAGGCAGAAGGGTTAGAAGGATTTGGACAAAGTAGCTTTTCATAACTGGATTTGGTATAATTCCCTTGTCTAGACTAACTTTCAAGAAGTTTTTCTTCCAAAAAATGTAGAAGTTTTACCGAAGTTTTGGTGAATAATCAATCCTAATCAGGAGGCAGGGCTGTTTTAAAAAGCAATAAGTAGGGTTTGCTGAAAAAAGCAAAGTGTGGTCCGGGTGGGAAGTGTGGTCTGGGTGGGAAGAAAGAGAAAGTAGGAGAAATAATTGTTAAAGTGATTTTTCTATCCTTGGTCTGGCTAAAATCCTAACTTTTTTAACCTTTTTGACCTAAAAGCTGGTACTTTTTCCCGATCTAAAGTTGTTAAAAGCTTTATCTGTCAATGCTTTCATATTTATTCAGCAAACCCTAAGTAGAGATTTTCGGATTCTACAGCCGTTTATACCGTGAATAATCGCCAAATACAACTAAATTTACTGATATTTGGAAGAATTAGTTAATTACTGAGGCTGAAACAGTCCAGTAGGGTGCGTTTGGCTCCGCAACATATTTGCAGAGCATTCTGTCAGGAAAAGGCGCTTACTACAAACTACGGTTCAACTGTAAAAAGATATATTTTAATCGAAATATTGACTTAAATTTACCATGAAATGCAAATAATTATCCCTAAATTAGGATAAAAATACTTATTTTTCAATCAAAAATATAATGAAGCCTAAAATCAACAATATTACTGCTTGGAAACAAGCTGAACTACTAATGCAGCCTGCCTTTATTAGAATATTAGATCATATTCGGAAAAAACTCGAAAATTCTGTTTGGCAAGGTACTTATGAAGAAGTACAAACTCCAATTCCAGGTTATAGATTAGATTTAGAATATGAAAACCAAAAAATTAGTATTAATGTCTGGGAACTCTGTTATCAAGTTTGTTTTAGTAACTATATTTCTACTCATGCTGCTGAGGAAACAGTAGAAATTGATATTGATATTAACCTTCTTAATGAAGAAGGAAATGTTAATTGGGATATGCTTGATGAAAAAGCTCTAAAAGTAGTAGAAAATATGATGGCAGATTTACCTAAAGTAGAATAGTTGCTGATAAGTTAATAGTTATAAGTTAAGAGAATAGAAAATAAGAGAAACAACTTGACTTAAGTAACTTGAGAAACGCTATCAAAAAAACTTATAGCAAATTTCATTTCATTCAGGTATACTAGCGGGCAAGATACCCAAACTACAAAGGTTTAAACTTTAATATTTGTACAAGCAAAAATCAAGATTAAATTACAACTAAAAAATCAAGATTAAATTATAACTATGAACCAGAAATTACAAAATATTCAAACATCTAATGGAGCAACTTTTCAAAACTCCATACCAGTTAGTTTTGGTAACGACACCCAAGCAATAGAAGCAACAAAACAGGGAGTAGCTCTATACGATCGCTCACATTGGGGACTAATACAAATTTCTGACGATGACCGTCTACGATTTCTCCATAACCAAAGTACCAATAACTTCAACATTCTTCAACCAGGGCAAGGTTGTGAGACAGTTTTTATCACACCCACCGCTCGGACCATTGACTTAGCAACAGCTTACGTTGCAGAAAACAATGTTTTGTTGCTAGTCTCTCCCGTCCGTTGTCAACAATTAATAGAATGGTTTGACCGCTATATTTTTCCCATGGATAAGGTAGAAGTAAAAGATGTGAGGAGCGAATATGCCATATTTAGTCTGATTGGAGTAGAAGGCAAAAACTCGATCGCCAAATTAGCAGGTACAACTCCTCCAGATGTACCCGATGCTAGTCATCAGTTAATAAATATGGGAAATATAGAAGTTAGGGTTGCTGTTGGTAGTGGGTTGGCAACAGAAGGATACACCTTGATAGTACCTGTGAATAATGCTGCTGAGATTTGGCAAATGTTGATAGAAGTTGGAGCAGTACCCATGGGCGATCGCTTGTGGGAACAACTAAGAATACAAGAAGGTCGCCCCGCACCAGACTATGAACTTACAGATGACTACAATCCTTTGGAAGCTGGTTTATGGAATACTATTTCTTTTGAGAAAGGTTGTTATATTGGTCAAGAAATTATTGCTCGTTTAAACACATATAAAGGTGTAAGAAAAAGACTTTGGGGAGTGCGTTTAAATGGAAAAGCAGAATTAGGAAATGTTGTACAAGTTGGGGATGAAAAAGTTGGAAAATTGACAAGTTTTACGGAAACTAATGATGGTTATTTTGGTTTAGTTTATATTAGAACAAAGGCAGGAGGAGTAGGTTTAAAGGTGCAAGTGGGAGATGTAGAAGGGGAAGTAGTTGAAGTACCTTTTCTGACACATCAAGATGAAGTTACAAGTTAGAAGCAATATCAAATCTGCTTGCTTGAGAGTGCTATAGAAACGTTCCCAGAAATCTACAAAAATCTAATAAAATCTATAATTATCTGATTTTTGGCAAATTTTCTGTTCCCTATTGCTGGTAACGTCGGCCTTATCCAGTCCACAAGCTGTCATATAGAATCCGGGTAATTAGTTATCGTATTACTGAGGAGTAATGAGTAATGAGTAATGAGTAATGAGTAATGAGTAATGAGTAATGAGTAATGAGTAAGGAGTAATGAGTAAGGAGTAAGGAGTAATATCAAATCCAGTTGAATACAAGAGTGTATTGTTGGGGGAGATGGTCCGATTGTCCGATTTAATAATGAACATATACTATATAACCGGATTCTATATTAAAGTCCTTTGCCGAAGGGGGAGCGTAGCTCTCACTGACCGCCTCAGCTAGATTCAAACTAGCATTTAAGTCTCTATCACAACTAAATCGGCAATATTCACAGTCAAAAAGACGCTCGGATCAAGACAGAGACTTTTTAACATTCCCACAGCTAGAACAAGTTTTAGAACTAGGAAACTATTGATCAACAACGGTTAGTTGGGAACCATATAGTTCACAATAAAGGCAATACACTGAAAAGATTGAAAAATACTCCCCCTACTCCCCTACTTTTAAGATTAGAATCAGAAGATTTATTCGGTTAGATCGCTATGTTAGTTAGCGCTAACCTTCGCATTTTCTGAGAGCTACCTAAAAAAATCGGCGTGTCAAATGATTTTCGGTTCCATCCTGAGAATTTTTGTGATACTATAAAAACTATAAGGGGTTGTTCGTCCCTGTACATGACTTTTTATTCAACTAAAGTTCCTTGGTAAAAGACAATTAGATATTCAGGAATTTTACCCAAGAGCAATACCAGTAATATTTTCATTTTATTCAGCACCCAAAAAATATATGCTGGTTTTTCCCACGATCAAATCTTTCTACCTATCGCTCCTGAGTAGAAAACCAATAATTTTTTCATTTTATGAAGCTCTTGAAAAAAAATCGGCGCGTCAAAAGATTTTCGGTTCTATCCTCAGAATTTTTGTGATACTATAAAAATTATAAGGGGTCGTTTGCCTTTACGTATGAATTTTTATTCAACTTAAAAAAGTTAAGTATTGCTCGTGCTCGAACTCTGTCGCTTTTTTTCCATGAATGGAGAGGCTTGATACCTTTGGGGATAATTAATCCATTATCCATTGGTAAAAGATAGCATATAGCAGTTTTCATGCTTGATAGACCACAGTTGTAATCATCGGGAGGCAGTCCGGGAAGATTTGTATTCATGATTAACTAGCCTTTGACTGCTTACTCCTTACTCCTTACTCCTACAAAAGTTTTGTGGTCTACTCAACTGAAAAGCGCTGTAAGGTTTCTATATCACTTTTTCGGAGGTACTGGATCATAACCACCAGGATGAAAAGGATGACAACGTAAAATTCGCATAACTGCCATTCTACTACCTTTAAAAATTCCAAATCTTTCTATCGCTTCCATCGCATATTCTGAACAAGTCGGTTGAAAACGACATGATGGAGGTAACATTGGTGAAATCAAAATTTTGTAGGCTTTAATTAATTTAATTAGTAATACTTTCATATCTAAATCAAAATTAAAAATTTTTTGCTAATTTTATATAGCGTTTCTCAGCAATCGTGAGGTACACCTATCTTTATTTGTTCCTATTTCCTATTCCCTGTTCCCTGTTCCCTGTTCCCTGTTCCCTAAAACCAAGGAATTTTGTACCTCACGCTTCTTGGGAATTGCTATATAATATCATATCTCGCATTTCCAAGTAAAATATTTAGGGAAATTTCCTCAAAATACCTATTGGAAAAACAACTTCTGAGTTCTGAATTCTTTTAGCTCGCCTTTTCAGGTAAAATATTTTAGGGAAATTTCCTCAAAATACCTATTAGAAAAACAACTTATGAATTCTGAGTTCTGAATTCTTTTAGCTCGCCTTTTCAGGATAAATATTTAGGGAAAGTTGCCAAAATACTTATTGGAAAAACAACTTCTAAATTCTGAATTTTGAGTTCTGAATTCTGAGTTATCAATTCTTTTATCCTACCTTTTCAGGATAAATATTTTAGGATAACTGCTCAAAATACTTATGGCAAAAACAACTTCTGAATTCTGAGTTATCAATTCTTTTATCCCGCCTTGTCAGGATAAATATTTTAGGATAACTGCTCAAAATACTTATGGCAAAAACAACTTCTGAATTCTGAGTTATCAATTCTTTTATCCCGCCTTGTCAGGTGAAATATTTTAGGATAATTGCTCAAAATACTTATGGCAAAAATAACTTCTGAATTCTGAGTTATCAATTCTTTTATCCTGCCTTTTCAGGTGAAATATTTAGGGAAAGTTGTTCAAAATACCTATTAGAAAAACAACTTCTGAGTTCTGAATTCTTTAAACTGTGATACTCTCTTGTTTTGTCAAACACATAGCAATTCCTTTTTCATAATAAGCCGCCTCATTAATAAAAACTGGCCATACAGGACTTTCTTCCTGATAATAAATTGTTTTGCCATCAAAAGTTAAAAACATTGGCTCACCAGGACTTAATTTTTGATAATCTCTCCCTTGTAATTCAGGATGAATCATTGCTGCTATTTCTCCATCCTCAGTTTTAGGATAATCCACAACTTTTAAGTGTTTATAAATGACAAAATCGCCATTTATATGATGTAGCTTACCTTCATTAAAATGTTCAATGAAATCCAAACTTATCTGAATTAATTTTTCTGTTTTATAAAATAAATCTGCCTGAAGAGTTCCTTGAGCGATCGGACCTACTTCGATGCCAATACTACGTTCACAAATGGAATTTATAAAAGAATTTTCCACTCCTGGATTAATCCAAAAATAAACTTTCACATCTGGCTCAACCGAACTTAAATAAGCAGCCATTTTTAAGTTAAAAGGGTGATAATTTAACAAAATAATTGTTAATCCCATGTTGGCAGTAGTAGTATGCAAATCCAAGATAAAATCAAATTTAGGGTTTCCTTTCGGTCCTAGCATTTGATTAATAAATTTTGCTCTACTTTCTTCATAGTTAAGGTTTGTCTGATTTTCTAAATTCTCCAATTTAAAACAACGGTTTAAATCTGTATCAATGTATCTTGTAACTAATTCAAATGCTTGAGGATTAGCCAATAATGTTTTAGTCTCAAAATTTTTTCTGCTAATCAAGTCTGGAAACTTTTCAAATTTTTTGACAAGGTATATCCCTGTAAATTCATTCCCGTGTGTTCCTCCGACAATTGCGAATTTATTAATTTTTTCCATTATCTTAAATTCTAATTATTCATCCTTGTTGAATTCTGGATTTTCTGGAATTAACTCTGATTCTTCAGAAATGATATTAGGTAGATAAAAAGTTTCTAGACTGTGGCGATCGCCTACATAACGCCAATGCCAAGGTTCATAACCAACTCCTTTCTCATTATCGACAGGTATCATTTCAAAACTAAAGTAGGCAGCATTATTTTTTAGCCACTGAAAAGCTGCCGTATTTTCAAATTCCACATTTTGGTAAGTTTCAGGTGCATTTTTATCCCCAATATCAACAGCATAACCTGTTATATATTCCCCATAACTTAGAGGTGAAAAATTGTCGGGAGAATTTGACTCAATAGTATTAGTATTACTTAGCAAAGTTTCTAACTCAGATTTAGACTTAAATCCTCTCAAAGCTACTAAATTAATCCCTTCATTTCTAGCAGCATCAAGCATTTTTAGAAAATTTTTGGCTGCATTTATTTGCAATCTAACATCACTATCAGCAACTATATATGCTAGTTCCATTTCTGCTATTTGTGAGTAAGGCAAATCTGAAAGGGGATTTTTCTGTGGTTCAATTATAGGGGTTTTTGTGTCAGAAGAATTAGCTGCCTTAATACTATCAGTTTTAGTTTGAGGTGATGAAGCATTAACTTGGTTGAGATTAGATTGAACTTGTAATCCCAGAGTAACTACTCCTACCAAAATAACTATTCCCATCCAACTCCAAATCCATTTTTTATTGTCAGTTGGAGTTGGAATAATTTCTTCATGCTTTTGGGGATCTCGGACTGCTTCGGGAATCTCATCTACAACAGTTTCCTGGACTAAAGATAAATTTTCTGAGAGACTTTCGTTGTTCAAAACTTGACTCCTACTAGTGAATTTCAAAATCGTTTTTTATTCTAAAGGTAAATCTTGATAAGTCAACATTCCAGATATATAAAGAACTATCAGCGAATTAAATGTGCCAATTTACTCGACTTTTGTAGATTTTAGATTATTCTTGATTTTATAAGGTTAAAGGTGAGTTTAGTTCAGTTTATACAATTCTGTATGTCCAAAATATAACTCCACCAAAACTAGGAAAAACGGCCATCGTTGTGGTTGATCATATTTCTCATGGCGATTATCAAGCACAGAAAAATCACTATATCCAATTTATTCCTCCTACTTTCTCTTTCTTCCCACACTTCCCACACTCCCCACGTTATGGTTTTTTCCGCAAACCCTAATTATTAACGCTTTTGCCTTATTCTTTTTGACTTTTGACTTAAAATTAAGTACAAGAACTCAGAAACCTCTTTTATTACTAGGGCGTGTCATCAATTAAATCTGAAAGTGATATGTGGCAATAGTTTTGAGCTTTTGGCCTTTAAAAAACTCCTGATTCTAAAAACCTTGACTGACAAAGCTTGTAACTTCTAATTGATGACACCTCCTAGATATCTATAATGTTTAAACCAACTATTTATAGTAGAAACTAGGTTTTTTTGGGTAAATCCTATTAGACATAGGCGTGAAAATTAAAAATAGAATCAATTCTTATCCAGAAATTATCAATTACTTCTTCCTGTTCCCTGTTCCCTGTTCCCTGTTCCCTCTTTTCCGGAGATGTCTATTTATCAGAAAAATAGTATCTGCTTAAGATATTTTACATTTTTCAAAGACTTATTTAATTTTATTAGTAAATATTCCATAATAATTACATTAATTGGATAAAGATTTTTGGTGTATTGAGGATGAAATAATCTTTCTGTCGATAAAAATACGGAAGAATATTTGTGATTTGAGATGATAAGATCACGATGAATAAAGGTGCTACGAGGGCTTGCCGTGATCCGTGCTACTTTACCAATTCAGGCTACTGTGCCTGCTATTGCTAACGATCATAATCGACTAAGACTTTTTTCTGGATCAGCTAACGTTCCTCTATCTACGGAAGTAGCTAGATACCTAGGTTTAGACCTAGGCCCAATGGTGCGTAAACGATTTGCTGATGGAGAGTTATATATTCAAATTCAGGAATCAATTCGGGGCTGTGATGTTTATTTAATTCAGCCTAGTTGTCGTCCAGTTAATGACAACCTGATGGAATTATTAATAATGGTAGATGCTTGTCGTCGTGCTTCTGCTAGACAAATTACTGCAGTAATTCCTTATTATGGTTATGCCAGGGCAGACCGTAAAACTGCTGGACGAGAATCAATTACTGCGAAATTAGTGGCCAATTTAATTACTGAGGCAGGAGCTAGTCGTGTTTTAGCAATGGATTTGCATTCCGCTCAGATTCAGGGTTATTTTGATATTCCCTTCGATCATGTTTACGGTTTACCAGTAATTTTAGATTACTTAACAAGTAAGAATTTATCTGATATTGTTGTTGTTTCTCCCGATGTGGGTGGGGTGGCAAGAGCCAGAGCTTTTGCGAAAAAGCTAAATGATGCTCCTTTGGCAATTATTGATAAACGTCGCCAAGCTCACAATGTGGCAGAAGTTTTGAATATAATTGGGGATGTTAAGGACAAGACTGCTGTTCTGGTAGATGACATGATTGATACTGCTGGGACTATTTGTGAAGGTGGGCGACTGTTACGGGAACATGGGGCACGACAAGTTTATGCTTGTGCTACTCATGCTGTATTTTCTCCACCAGCTATTGAGCGTCTTTCCAATGGAGTATTTGAAGAGGTGATTGTTACTAATACTATTCCATTTAATGAGGAAAATTCATTTTCTCAGTTGACAGTTCTTTCAGTTGCGAATTTATTGGGTGAGACTATTTGGCGCATTCACGAAGATACTTCAGTCAGTAGTATGTTTCGCTAGAATTTAGGATTCTTACATATTACCGAATAATTAATAATTATTAATTAAATAATTCAGGTTAAAAGCCTCTCCTTTCAAGGGGAAAAAATAATTTTTTTTCCTTATTAGTCAATCCTCTCCCTAAAAGGGAGAGGTAATTATTAATTATTAATTATTAATTGTTAATTGCTGAAATACCTCTTACTTCACTATTTTTAGGAGGGAAGAATTATGAAATTTTTAGGAATATTTAACAGAGTTAATTTATTAACAGTAGGGTTTGCTTTAGCAACTCTGCTGTTATTTTCACATTTACAGGGGGAATAGTTAATACTGTTTCACAGAAGTTATGCATCAAGTGCGTGAACCTATCCCACTAATAATATTTTTGCTGAAAATCCCAAATATTCTTAAAGATAAAAACGAAAAATCCAGCTTTTCAGGAAAATTTTACTTAAATAAATAAGCATTTTTAGAATCGTGGGATAGGTTGGTAATTCTGAGGTATCCATTTCCTGCGGAAAGGCTTCGCCAACAGAATGTAAGACGCACATCTGACAGTCAAAAGTTAAAAGTTAAAAGTAATATTTTACAGGCTCGAAACTTTGACGCTAGAGTAATTTTCGGAAATTATTTCACTTATATAGTTTGAAACTAGAAATAAATTCCAAAATTCTTGACTATTCCCTATTCCCTTCTTCAATAATTTTTAGATTAAGTATCAACAAAAAAAGTATATTTTTCTTGCATTTTGCATAATCAAAATATAGCAATATGCGCTTATGTTGTAAAAATTTAAAAACTAGAAATAAATTCCAAAACTCTTGACTATTCCCTATTTCCTATTCCCTATTGCCTTCTGCAATTATTTTTAGATTAAGTATCAAAAAAAGGTATATTTTTCTTGGATGTTCCATAATTAAAATATAGCAATATGCGCTTATGTTGTAAAAATTTAAAAACTAGAGATCAACTCCAAAACTCTTGACTATTCCCTATTTATTTCTGCAATTATTTTTAGATTAAGTATCAAAAAAAGGTATATTTTTCTTGGATATTCCATAATCAAGATATAGCAGTATAAGCTTATGTGGTAAAAATTTAAAAACTAGAAATCAACTCCAAAACTCTTGACTATTCCCTATTGCCTTCTGCAATTATTTTTAGATTAAGTATCAAAAAAAGGTATATTTTTCTTGGATGTTCCATAATCAAGATATAGCAGTATAAGCTTATGTGGTAAAAATTTAAAAACTAGAAATCAACTCCAAAACTCTTGACTATTCCCTATTCCCTATTCCCTATTCCCTTCTTCTCTCTATTCCCTTCTTAAATTGAGGTAATTATATGGCAACTATCGAATCTCAAGACATGACTTTAGAAAAGTTATTTGATGAATTTTATCTTATTCCTGATTATCAGCGCGAGTATGTTTGGGAAGAAAAAGAGGTAAATGAATTTATTCAAGATATCTATGAAGAATTTTCCGAACAAATTCAAAATACCTATTCTGAGTATTTTATTGGCAGTATAATTGTTTGTAACCGTGGAGAAAAATTGTATGAGGTAATTGATGGGCAGCAACGCATGACTACTGCTTATTTAGTCCTCTGTGCAATTCGGGATTATTTATTAAGTATTAATCCTAATGAACGTATTGAAGCATTAAAAAATAAGATTGCTGCTTTATATACAGATAACTGGGGTAATGACCAGTTTAGACATAGGGTAGAACTACAATATGAGGAAAGTCGAGGCATACTCGAAAATATTGCTCTACAAGTCGATTTAGACCAAATATCTCCTACTCGCTCTGTTAAAAATATTCAGAATGCTTATGCTGAAATTAGAGATTTTCTTTCTGATAAATTTGAACTAGATAAATTTACTATTTATAATCTGAAAAAGTTTTACGCATACTTTCTCAAAAATGTTAAGTTAATTCGAGTCAAAACAGCTAGTGTTGCCCATGCTTTGAAAATATATTCAACTCTAAATCATCGTGGTTTACCCCTAGATGATATGGATTTACTCAAAAATCTGATTTTTGCTAAAGCTAAACAAACAAACTACGATAAAATCAAAGTCAAATGGAAAAAAATTCTAGATTTGCTCTATAATTCGCAAGAAAAACCAATGCGTTTTTTGCGTTATTTTATATTAGCTAAGTATGCAGAAGATGGGAATTATATAGCTGAAAAAGAAGTCTATGATTGGTTCCTACAAAATGAATCTTTGTGTGGATATAAAACTGAACCGATTCGGTTTGTGAATAATTTACTTGCCTCAGCTCAAGCTTATTCAGAATTTTTAGCAGGTAATAATATTGATGGAACTGTCAATCGTTATTTAGTAAATATTAGAAATCTTAGTGTAAATGTTAGGCAGCATTTAATATTACTTTTGGCTGTAAATAAATTGCCTCAAGATTGTTTTGTCGATCTATGTAGAGAGGTAGAAAATTTATTATTTTTAGCAATGTTGACTAGCGAACGTAATCAAAAAGCATTTGATGGCATGATTCTTAAGTGGGCAAGTGAATTACGTCAAATTACATCACGAGAAGATTTCGATCAGTTTATTGCTAACCAAATTATTCCTAGCAAACAACGAGTAGCAGACAAATTTGACAAAGCATTTTCTAAACTGAATAAATCATCATTCCAGCCATATCAAATTAAATATATTTTGGCAAAACTAACACAATATATAGATGAAACTGCCTGGGGTAGTGTAGCAGGAATTGATGATTTAAGAAATTATATTCTCAAATTAGAATTAGAACAAATTTTGCCAGAAAATCCGACAAAAGAAGTGATTGTAGATTTTGATAAACCTACTGAAATAGGAAATTATAGTAAACGTTTAGGAAATCTGACTTTGTTAGAAAGTTCGATTAAATCTGCTATTGCTAATGCTAACTTTGCTGAGAAAAAATTAGGTTATACAAAGTCAAGATTTTTGCTGACTAGAACTATTGCCGAAGTAGTTTCTGTTGGAGAAAATACAAGTATAGATTTAGCAGTACAAGATTTAAAGACATTTGAAAAATGGGATTCTCAGGCAATAGAAACTCGCCAAGAAATGTTGATTAAATTAGCGAAAAAAGTTTGGGATGTTCCTAAATAGTCAGTTATCAGTTAAGGGAATAGGGAATAGGGAATAGGGAGTAAAAACACAAGTTAAGCTAAATTTTTCAATTCAGATTCCTTTTTCAAAGATCAGAACTTAATTTTCAATTGCTAATGGCTTATGACTAAATTTTTACTAATTATCTACTTTTCTACTCAGGTGTTCCATAACCTGTGTAAGGACGTTTATAAGGAGGATGTAAACCGATAATAATATCCTCTTTTGGTATTCCCATATCTGTCAAATCTTGGGCTAGATCGGCTTCTGTCATATTTCGCTGAATCCAAATTTTACCATCTTTAATATCGAAATGGATAAAACAGTTATAAACTCGTTTAAGTCCATCCCAACCAATATCTAGAACTTGATAATGATCATTTTCTGTATCACAAATAATTTGACACTCAATTTCTGTATCAGAATTATTATCTTCTAGAGTGGCATGATTATTCAATAATTGGCGGATTATATTTCTGTAATTTTCTAATTTTTCCATTCAATAATTATCTCCTCAGTAGGATTATAAATCAGCAATTTTACTTGATAAAATTTGACTGCTTCTTGAATAAATTTTTCCTGAAAAAATGACTTAAAAGTATCAAAAGGAACTGCTAAGTAAAGTATTCTATCTGATTCAATCATTTGCAATGCTAAACGATAATTTAAAAATTGACCTAGTGCATTATGAAAGTCCGTAATTGTTGAAGTCTTGAGGAAACTTTTGATTTCAACTGCTATTTTCTGCTCTGCTTTTTGAGCTGCTATAATTTTTTCTGCTCCTAAATCTACTTCCAGCTTAATTCCCTCAATTTTTATTTTTAGAGGGTCTGCTGTAATAATCCAATTTTCTTTTAGGAGTGCCTGTTTTACCGAAAAATTTTGGTTTAAAGCCTCCCCTTGGATAGGGGATAATAAATAAAAATTTTCATGGTTAGTCAATCCTATCAGTTTCAAGGAGAGGTAATAATTAATTATTCATTATTAATTATTAATTATTAATTGTTTAAAGCACCATGAAATAGGTCTTTAGCAGCCATTACTTTTGATATAAATTATAGGACTATTATATAGGGTTTCTCAGATTACTGAGGTACAGTTTTTTTCTTCCATTCTATTCCCTGTTTCCAGAATTACCGAAAAATTGAAGGAAAAAATTCCTTTTAACCCAATCCTTCTATCAGAAGAGGTAATTAATAATTATTAATTATTGAATATTCCCTACTCCCTCTAATACAACAAAAGAATCTAAAAAAGCTTTAGCTTCTGGAAAGTCTAAATTTCCATCTTCAGCAATTACTTGTAAAGTATATAATATTGGTCCGTTAGGGTCGATATATATTCTTGCTAGTGTTTTTAAATCAGGTCTTTCTCGTGACTGGAAAATGATTTCTCTACCTGGAAATCCTTTGTAACTAATTCTCTTTTCACTAACTATTATAGAGTTAGTATTTTGTGCTGCTCCGTCTCGCGCTCCATCTAATCCTTTTTCTACATTATATTGGCTAGGTTCAACGGGATATTTAACGTGAGAAACATAAAAAATTCGTTTTTCTTCTGGATATTGATAGAATACAAATAGGGCATTTAATTTTCCTAAAGGGGTATTTAGAGATAAATTTTCTTCTTGTGGTTTTTGGGGAAAATAAATTGTATAACTGCCGTCTTTAGCTTTGTAGTTATACCAGTTATCGGCCAGATAAATAATATTGGTTTGAGTAAATTCTGATGAAGATTTTGATGATGGGTATAGAATATTTGCTGCATCTAAATTTGATGCAAAAGGAAGAATTGTAATTAGACTGGAAATTCCAATAATTAAGGATAATCTCATTATCTTAAGCTTAAAGATTTTAAAGTATTTTTAATAAAATTATAATTCGATTTAAAGTATTTGTGGTGTTATTTTTTATAGTAATAAGTTGTAGCTTGGGTGGGGCGATCGCCCCACCCAACAATAACTGCAATTTGTGGGATTAATTTGTTGGGTTTTTCCGTTGGAAATGCTCCGCAAACGTTCCTCAACCCAACCTACTACTAATAAATGTGGTATGAGCGATCGCTAATAATGTATTAAAATGCAAATAAGTTGCATTAACTAATTTAATTATGACTACTAAGCTAATAAATCAAATCTTACAACTCAATATTTCAGAAAGACTAGAATTAATAGAAAATATTTGGAATAGTATTGCCGATATGCCAAATGAAATTGAATTAACACAAACACAAAAACAAGAACTAGATTATCGGTGGGAATTATTATGAAGAAAACTCAGAAATAGGTTCAAACTGGCAGGAAGTTAAGCAAAGAATTAAAAACAGGAAATGAACTACAAAATTATTATTCAATCTGAAAATGATAACCGGGTAGGGACGTTGCATGCAACGTCCCTACTTTGTCGTCTACTAAAGGATTTAACTTTCCTGGCGGGAAGTCCCTTGCTCTCCCTATGGGATAGCGTCGGGATGAAAGCCAGGGCCAGGATTCGGATACCTTCATAAGCTAAACGTTCATATGCCCTTGACAAGCTACGAGCATTTTGTTATTATCAATGTCAACACAGGGGGAGGACATCACCTCTGTCTAAACAGCGGTCAGGGTTTCCCAGACTGAAGAATCCCTATAAGTCCCGTAAGGGCAACGTCGGGAGTATGTCAATATTATTTCAGGATCGAACTTGCTGCTATTTGCTGGATTAATATGTTGGGTTGAGGCACGAAACCCAACCTAAGGCTACGTTATACCTCTGAATCCGTATATCCGTGGCATAATCCGTGTGAGCAGCTCAACCCAACCTACGACAAATCATAATCAAGCGATCGCCCAACCGAACCATAACAGAGTACCTGTAGGTTGGGTTAAGCGGTAGCGCAACCCAACAAAAGCTGCTATTTGCTGGATTAATATGTTGGGTTGAGGCACGAAACCCAACCTAAGGCTACGTTATACCTCTGAATCCGTATATCCGTGGCATAATCCGTGTGAGCAGCTCAACCCAACCTACGGCGACGTTATACCTCTGAATCCGTATATCCGTGGCATAATCCGTGTGAGCAACCCAACCTACGGCGACGTTATACCTCTGAATCCGTATATCCGTGGCATAATCCGTGTGAGCAACCCAACCTACAACTACGTTATACCTCTGAATCCGTATATCCGTGGCATAATCCGTGTGAGCAACCCAACCTACGACTTTGGGAGTTAATTTGTCAAATTTTGTTATACCTCTGAATCCGTGTATCCGTGGCATAATCCGTGTGAGCAACCCAACCTACGACTTTGGGAGTTAATTTGTCAAATTTTGTTATACGTCTTAATCCGTATATCCGTGGCATAATCTGTGTGAGCAACCCAACCTACGACTGAGACTTTTGGAGTTAAGTAGCACAAGCTTCTAGCTTTTTTATTTTGAACCGATACCTCCATGAATTGTGACTCCGCTGCTGCCAGAAAGATCGATATCTATTTTATCTCCCCTATCTATATCACGCCCGGCAGTATTAGTATTAATATCACGCCCCGCTTGAATATTCTCTTGTGCTTCCTGTTTTACTTCCTCCCATCCGCCATCGGGTAAACCTTTACCCCCACGCAATAACGCTACGGGAAAATCTTCTGTCTGGGAAAAGTCGAACATGGGAGTTTGTTTTTTGCCTAATTTTTGAGCGCTTTCGGGAACGGTTTTGCTGACATGACTCATAAGATTGGAAACGGTGACAATTTTATCTCCTGGTTTATTGCCTCCTCCTTGTAATGCTTCCAGAAAATGGTATGTGTAGATACTCATTTTTCCATCGGAGCGTATCCATGATAACTCGTCTCCTGTGGATGAGGTGAATACTGCTCGCCCTGTTCCTTTTCTTAAGTCTGCTATTAAGTTTTTCGGGAGGGCGGTTTGACTGAAGTTTTCGGGTAATTCTAGTTCCTCTGTTTGTTTGGCGGTTGCCATTCCTTGGGCGTGACAACTATCTATTATTACTAATAGTTTTTGGGCGGATATTTGCTGGAGGGCGTTGTTAAATTCTGTTGCTGGTAATGCTGTTTTTTGTGGTTTTACGGGACTGGTGTCGTGGGGGATTAAATAATAGTTTTGGGTTGATTTATCTAGCCAACCATGACCCGAATAATAGACTAATATTGTCGCTTCTGGGTCATTTTTTGCTTTTTGTTGGAGCCAGTTTAAGTTGTCTAAAATGTTTTGTTTTGTTGCTTGTTCATTGCTGAGGAAGCGGAGATAATTTTCTTTGTCAATGTAACTACATAAGTCGGGGTTTATGAGGAATGATTTGATTGTTTGAACGTCTTTGACTGTGGTGGGGAGTGACCAGTTGGGGTATTTGCAGTCGCCGACTCCTATTAGTAGGGCGTAGTTGTGAGAAAGTGTTTTAGACATGGGTATTTTGGGGGTTGGTTTGTAGTATTGAAGGCGTTGTTGGATGGTTTTAATGGTGTCGATAGTTTCAGATAGCATTTGTTTGACAAAGCGATCGTTTTGTAGTTTTTTTGTCAACTCAATAGTTGTGTTTTCTGAACCTATTTTACTCAGAGCTTCTGCTGCACTCCTACACACATTAGACTCTGAGTCTTCTAGGAGTGGAATTAATCCCTCAATTGCAGTTTCTGAACCGACTTTACCCAGAGCTTCTGCTGCACTACTACGCACATTATACTCTGAGTCTTTTAGGAGTGGAATTAATCCCTCAACTGCAGTTTCGGAGCCAATTTTACCCAGAGCTATTGCTGCTCTCCAACGCACATTAGACTCTGAGTTTTCTAGAAGTGGAATTAATTTCGGAATTGCAGTTTCTGAACCTATTTCACCCAGAGCTACTGCTGCCTTCATAGATACATTAGAGTTTGAGTCTTCTAGGAATGGAATTAATCCTTCAATTGCAGTTTGCGAACCTATTTTAACCAGAGCTTCTGCTGCACTCCAACTCACATTATAGTTTGAGTGTTCTAAGAGTGGAATTAATTTCGGAATTCCAGTTTGCGAAGCTATTTTAACCAGAGCTTCTCCTGCTCTCCAACCCATATAAGGGTCTGGGTGTTCTAAGAGTGGAATTAATTTCGGAATTGCAGTTTCCGAACCTACTTTACCCAGAGCTTCTACTGCTCTCATACGCAGATAATAGTCTGAGTCTTCTAGAAGTAGAATTAATCTAGGAATGCCAGTTTCCCGACGTATTTCAATCAGAGCTTCTACTGCACTCCAACGCACAAAAGAATCTGAGTCTTCTAAGAGCGGAATTAATTCCTTAATTGCAGTTTCAGAGCCAATTTTACCCAGAGCTTCTGTCGTACTCCAACGCACATTAAACTCAGAGTCTTCTAGAAGTGGAATTAATTCCTCAATTGCAGTTTCGGAGCCAATTTTACCCAGAGCTTCTGCTGCTCTCCAACGCACAAAAGAATCTGAGTTTTTTAGGAGTGGAATTAATTCCTCAATTACACTTTCAGAGCCAATTTCACCCAGAGCTTCTACTGTACTCCAACGCACATTAAACTCAGAGTCTTCTAGAAGTGGAATTAATTCCTCAATTGCAGTTTCGGAGGCAATTTCACCGAGAGCTTCTGCTGCTCTTCTACGCACAAAAGAATCTGAATTTTTTAGGAGTGGAATTAATTCCTCAATTACACTTTCAGAGCCAATTTCACCCAGAGCTTTTGCTGCTCTCCAAAACACATTAAACTCAGAGTCTTCTAAAAGTGGAATTAATCTGGCAATAGCAGTTTCAGAGCTAATTTTACCCAGAGCTTCTGCTGTTCTTCTACGCACCTCAGAGTCTGAGTCTTTTAGGAGTGGAATTAATTCCTCAATTACACTTTCAGAGCCAATTTTACCCAAAGCTTCTGCTGCTCTTCTACGCACCTCAAAGTCTGAGTCTTTTAGGAGTGGAATTAATTCCTCAATTACACTTTCAGAGCCAATCTCACCCAGAACTTCTGCTGCTCTTCTACGCACAAAAGAATCTGAGCCTTTTAGGAGTGGAATTAATCCCTCAATTGCTGTTTCCGAACCTATTTTACCTATAGCAAATACTGCACTCCAACGCACATATTTGTCTGAGTCTTCTAGGAGTAGAATTAACCCCGGAACAGCAGCATCCGACTTCGTTAACTCCGCCAAATAAACCTCCAACAACACAGGCAACTCCAACCGCTCAACCTCTGCAAACATCCGCTCCTGAAACCTCCGTTGCACCTCTCCCACCAACCTCGCCCCCAAAAACCAATCTACCTCCAACGCCAACCTTACCACCCGCACCGCTAACCCCTCATCCTCCACCAACCCCAACATCAACGCCACAACTTCCGTCCACTTCAAATAATTCAAATAATCCCACTGCAACTCATAGTCACTCAAACCAGACAACCGCAACAACAACCTTTCCGCCACATAATACTCCTGCAACAACTGATGGCGAAACGAAATCTGACCATCATCTCCCACCTGAATCAAATGATGCTCCAATAAATCCTCCAACCAACGCATCGCACAGTCAGTCGGAGCTACCACCTCCCCTCGCAAAAACTCTGCCAACACCTCCTCAGCTTTTTGCCGAGAAATAGCAACCATAATCTCAGTTTTCGACTCCCCATTCGTCATCACCCACGCCAACTCCTGCAATAACCGATCCCACCAACGTCGAGAACTTTCATCAACCGGAACATCTTGCTTGAGGCGACTACTATAAGTCTGAGTAAAACTCCGAAACACCAACCCCAGATGAGCAGGTATTACCTTGTTATAGCCAAACACCGAACACAACATCAACAAAAACATCGGAGTTTCCCCCAACTCCCGCAACCTCCCCTGCAACTGCTGCCATAAATTTTCACCATGCTCCGGCAAATAAGCACAGACAAACTCCTGCATTTGAGATTCCGTCAGAGGCAGCATTTCCAACCTTTTCTCAATCCCCAAATCTCCCCCCAGACTCAAATCTCGCGTGGTAAACACCATGGCAGTATTGGGGTAGTCTTGCCGAAACATTCTCACCTGTTGTCGTGCCGCTTCCGATGCCATCTCGTTAAACCCATCGAAGAGGAGCAAAAGGGGAGTGTGGGGAGTGTGGGAGGTGTGGGAAGTGTGGGAGGTGTGGGTAGGGACGTTCGCATTTTTGTTATCAACGTCCGTACGGGAGGTGTGGGAGGTGTGGGGAGCGAAAGATTCATCCCTTGGTTCAGCAACGCCCAAAAATTCACCTTGACGGAGCCAAGTTTCTAGAGTTGCTTTATCTATATTTATGGTGGGGTGGTGTTTGTGGATAAATTTTTGGATTCTGTCAAGTATGGAAGTTTGACTGTAGCGTAGTTCGATGAGAATGGGAATTCTGGGTTTATTCCCCCTTGTCTCCCTTTGTGAGTTTTTATCCCCCCCAACCCCCCTTTGAAAGGGGGGGGTAGCTCTTGTTTCTCCTTCAGTATTCCTGGGAAACTCCCTCCTTTCTCTTGTCTCCCCCCTTGGAAAGGGGGAAGTGTCTCTTGTCTCCCCCCTTTCAAAGGGGGGACTAAGGGGGGATTCTTCTTTTTCCAAGGAAGACCTTAACTTCTCGGCCTCCTCCAACAATAATCTGGCCAAAGCAGTAGATTTTCCCGATCCTGGTCTTCCTACCAATAAAACATGATTCGGGGCATATTTGCGCAAACCCTCCAAAACCGTCAACCGTTCAATTTTCTCTTCTGGACGTTCCCTCTGTTTTTCCTCGGACTCAATAGTTTGTACCATCAAACCCAAATCCAACAATGGGGAAATATTTTGCCGTTGCTCAAGACGCTTTTTTCCCGCCACATCCGTCAGAGTATAAACCTCCCACCATTTGGCGTATTCTTGGCAAATTGATTCTAGATAGGGCTTCCACATACAATTCAAAATTCAAAATTCAAAATTCAAAAGTTAGATTTTTTTGATTATTTTTACTCTTTACACAAAGTCAGAAATTAGTAGAAAATTACAAACTATTGTTCATATACAATATTGTAGATTGTAGGTTGGGTTAAGCGACAGCGCAACCCAACAAAAACCCAAGGGTTGTTTAGTTTCGCTTGAAAAAGCTTTTTGCCGGCTCAAGTCAAACAACGTAACCTAACAAAAACATAGATAATGTTGGGTTTATCCTGCGGATAAGCTCCGCTAACGGGATACCTCAACCCAACCTACAAATTTATATTTTAATCTCTAATTCCATTTTAGCTAAGAATGAAAAAGCAAGATAAAACCTTACCTTTAACCTTACTAGGAGCTGCCTGCTTAATGATTATCGGCAGTGTCGCTGGCTATATCCTCATCTCTTCCGAAGAAACAGTAGACAATTTGCCTGTGGGTGCCGAGGTTGTCCCCAAGGATGCAATGATGACTTTACATCTTTCTACTGACTCTACTCAATGGGAAAATTTACAACAGTTTGGCACTCCTCAATCAAAAGCTGCTTTGCAAAAATTGTTGGGGCAGTTGCGCGATCGCTTCCTCACTACTTATGGTTATAATTATCAACGAGATATTCAACCTTGGATAGGTAAGGAAGTAGCGATCGCTTTTTTGCGCAAGTCTACTCTAGAACCGACTAACCCAACTACTCCCGATTCTCCGCCACCTCCCCCCGCTCAACAAGCAACTCTGGTGGTATTGCCGATCGCCGATCCAACGGCAGCTCAACAAATTTTAGACAAACCGCGCTCTCCTAAAGAGGGTAAATTAGTTAAACGTACCTACAGAGGTATTGAAATTACAGAAACTGAAGGAGTACCTAATCAAGATATTTCTGTAGCAGCATTGGGAGGAGAGTTTTTGGTAGTTACTAATTCTCAAACGGCAATAAACCGAGCGATCGATATATATAAAGGAGATAATTCTCTAGAAGAAGCTCCTGGTTATACAGAAGCGATGAAGACATTGGAAAGTGCGGCACCTTTTGCTCAGGTATATGTGAATATTCCTGCTGCTGCTGCTTATACTTCTAGTAAATCTATTACTCCTGTGTCTGAGGAAAATCTCAAACGACTTGAGGATAATCAGGGAATGGCAGCAACAGTCAGTATAGTTCCTGAAGGTATAGATTTAAAGGCAATTTCTTGGCTAAAACCTAATAGTGAGAAAAAGTTTACTGTCGAAAATAATGCCACGGGAATGTTAAGTCGGGTTCCTGGAAATGCTTTGATGATGATATCTGGCAGTAATTTACAGAAAATGTGGTCTGATTATGTCAAGGGTGCGGGAGCTAATCCCATCGCTCCCATTAACCCAGGGGTATTTCGTCAAACTGTGAAGAATGCAACTGGTATGGATCTAGATAAGGAATTTATCGATTGGATGGCAGGAGAATATTCTTTGTCTTTGCTACCTATTCCCAAAAATAAGGAGCAGTTACAAAAATTTGCTGCGGGGTTTGTGTTTATGGTTAAAGCAAGCGATCGCCGTGCTGCGGAAGAGTCTCTGAAAAAATTAGATGAGGCGATGAAGAAAAGAGAATTTGAAGTAGGTGAAGCTGTTGCTAGCGGACAACCTGTTGTGAAGTGGACTTCCCCCTTTGGTGGTTTTACCGTAATTCGTGGTTGGTTGAATGGGAACGTAGTATTTTTCACTTTAGGAGGATCTATAGAAAATCAAATATTGCCTGCACCGACAAATTCGATGGCAGAAAGTGTGGTATTGCAAGAAACTTTACCATTAGAGTCAGAATCTTTTAATGGTAACTTTTTCATTGATATTAGTCGGACTTTCAATCCTCAAAATCTTTCTATTCCGCAGTTACCTACCAATCAAAAAATTTGGTTAGATGGTATGGAATCTATTGGGGTGACATCTATTGTTAGTAATAGTCGCACAACCAATTATGATGTATTTGTGAAATTGAAAAAACAGGAGCTCTAGAATTCAAAATTCAAAATTCAAAATTCAAAAGTTAGAAGTCAGGAGTTAAAAGTAATCTCTGACATCGAATCTTGCTAAAAGCGTAGGTTGGGTTGAAGAATGAAACCCAACATACAGCAGATTCCAGGTATAGCTGAACTCAGAACTGACAACTCAGAAGTTGAAAGTAATCTGTGACATCGAATCTTGCTACAGGTGTAGGTTGGGTTGAAGAATGAAACCCAACATACAGCAGATTCCAGGTATAGCTGAACTCAGAAGTCATATCAAATCCGGTAGTATCGGTATAATTCAAGACTGTAGGGGTTTGGTCTCCAAACCCTCGACCAACTAGGAGTTTTCACTCTTTTCTGATGGTAGAATTATATCACTCCTTTCGCGAGCGGATTTGATATCAAAAGTAATCTGTGACATCGAATCTTGCCAAAAGCGTAGGTTGGGTTGAAGAATGAAACCCAACAGACAGCAGATTCCAGGTATAGCAGAACTCAGAACTGACAACTCAGAAGTTGAAAGTAATCTGTGACATCGAATCTTGCGAAAGGTGTAGTAGTACACCGACATAGCTAAAATGGTGCCGTGCGACGGATTGATAAATCCGTTTTCTAGTCTAAATTTAAGTCGTCTAAGGCACCCTACTCAATTACTCGAATTTTCTACTCCCTTGATAAAAAATTATGATTAAAATTTCTCCCAATATTCAAAAATTTTCCTCTTGGTTAAAAAGACTAAAAGTTATCATGTTGTTATTAGTCTTTTTAGTAATTCCGACATCGGTTGTAGCTCAAGAAAAAAATCGGATGCGATTACGTATTGAGTTCGATATAAATAGAAAAGGAAAACCGACTAATTTAGAAATTATCGAAAGTAGTGGTAACAAAAAATTCGATAAGGAAACTTTAGAAGCAATGGAAAAAATGCGCTTTGAGCGATCGGATGATACTCGAAAAGGAATATCTGCTGACATAAATATTGAATTAGATGGATTAAATTCCTACGTTTATCCGCCACAGATGGTTAAAGAATTCATCGATGGTTGTAGCAATGGAGAAGAGGGAAAAGAATTTTGTGTTTGTATGATTCAACAAGCTGAAAAACAATATCCTTGGGAAACTTTTTTAGAAGTTTCTCTTGAGATATCTGAAGGTAAGGTTTCTCCTCAAAGCAAAGAAATTTTTCAATACCTTTTATCTTCTTGTATCACAAAAGTTCCCATAGAAGAATTTTTCTAATGAAATAACTGATTTGGAGTATTGATTATTTATGTAGGATAATTCATATCATGTCCGGTAGCATCGGTATTGTAAAACGGTAAGAATTCAGAATGCGAGAATGCGCGAATTTAGAATTCAGAAATTTGCTTTGTCAGGTTTTAGTATTCTTGGAATTAAGGGTATTAACCCCGAAACAACTTAAATTTCCTGTAGATATTCATCCTTTGGTTTGCACTTTCCGACACCAGCGGACATGATATCAAGCGCTTTCTCCCTTGCTGCTACACAATATGCCACAGCAAAAGCGCTAGAGTTATTCAAAGGTGTCAGAAAATTTCTCAAAGATCCAAACAACCTATTTGGGATTACTTGGTAGAACTCGTACTATTCAAGTAATATCATGTCCGGAGCAGAGCGTGATAGAACGACCTTCCGCTTACACGACCAAAAAACTTTCTCTTCATTTATAGCTTAAAATTCTCTCCTCTTCGCTCCTGACTCCTGACTCCTGACTCCTGAATTCTGACTCCTCCATTTTTATTTATAACTATTCAACCGGACATGATATGATATATCCTTTTAAGCTGGATGCGCCACTACTAGCGCGTCCAGACTAAAAAAATTGTGGGTAATATCAAATCCTTTTAATTGGACATAAAAAAAATCTCATATCTTCATAACTACGTTCATCTTTACAGCACTTTTCAGATTGATGAACCACATATTCACATTTCAAACCTAGTAGGGACGTTCCATGGAACGTCCCTACTGTGGTTTACTGAAATGAAAACCGCTGTATGATTCTTTCTTCTCCTGACTCCTGACTTCCCCTCCTGGGAGGGGTTAGGGGTGGGTTGACTCCTGACTCCTAAAGACTTAAGCAATCTATAACTGTTTAAGCGGATTTGATATAAAACCTCCCCCCTCTCCTTGCAGGACTATGCTTTACCCACATCTTTCTTAACATAAAGCTTGGGCATTATAGACGAGTTATGCGCAAGTCTTGGCCTGGCTTTTTTGGGAGAAAAAATGTATTTTTTAGTACATTATTTTTAATAACTTCAGTAGTTTTATTTAGCTACTATGATTTTTTATCCTGACAATAATTAATATTAAATCAGCTAAAACTAGCAAAAAAATGATTTGATATATACTAATTAATTGATAACTGAAGTATTGCCCAAGTATAGCATTAATGCATGGGAATTGGTATAATCCATATCAGTCTGTAATGGCCATTGTATGTTTCGACATTGACGAGGTAATTATTAATTATTAATTGTTAATTGTTAATTATTAATTATTGAAAATACTGATACTACCGGACTTGATATTATTTCTGAAAAATTGCTTGGGGATAACTTCCTATTTCTGAGGCATAAGCACAGCAATACAAGAATTTAATATTATTTGAGGAACTGAATATCTCCAAATTGGAGTTTTGAATAAGATATAAACAAAATACTTACAAATAGGAGCTAAAAGAATGAAATACTTTTCTATTGTCATGGAGCTATTACGAGAGAGGCAGAAGTTTCTAGAAGATATTCGTCAAGGTCATCAACTCAAGGAAAAAATATTCGGTTTATTAATTTCTAGTGCTGTATTTTTTGCGATTTATGGTGCAATAATAGGTAGTTCAAATAGTTGGTTACAAGCATTTTTTTCTGCTGTTAAGTTACCAGCATTATACTTATTAACTTTAATTATTTGTTTTCCGACGTTATACTTCTTTAATGTCATGTTTGGTTCCAAGAAAAGCTTTGAACAATTTTTGACATTATTAATGACGGCAATGGCATTAATTGCGGTTTTATTATTTGGCTTTGCACCAGTTAGTTTGTTTTTCCTCTTGTCTATAAATAATTATCAGTTTTTTGTATTATTAAATGTTGTTATTTTTGCAGTTACAGGCTTTTTAGGGGTACAATTCTTTTACCAGGGAATGAATTTTTTATCTGAAGAAGATGCAGAAGGAAAAGAAGTTAGATTGAAGATTTTGCGATTTTGGTTGGGATTATATGCTTTTGTGGGATTTCAATTAGGATGGACTCTGCGACCTTTTTTTGGCTCACCAGGAGAACCTTTCCAAATTTTTAGAGACAGAGGAGGTAATTTTTATTTAACGATTATCAATCTAATTACCAGTCTTTTAGGGTGGAATTAATGAAGTAAAATTAATTCAAAATTCTTGCATTATTAATTCTTGCATTATAACTTATGCCTAAAATCAGAGGCTTGAAATAAGGAAAATATTTTTGATTTTTTCGTTCTACAGAACAAGGCTTGAATCCTTAATTAAACAATTATTGAAATTCACTTATAATCAAAATTTTTGAACGCGTGAATTTTTAATTTTGAATTCAAAAAATGGTCAGAAGTCAGAAGTCAGAAGTGATGTTTGTAATGGGGATTTAATATCATGTCCGCTGGTAAACCGGCACAGGCAAGATGCCTATTCCACAAGGTGAATATCTACAGGAAATTTTAAGTTGTTTCGGGGTTAATACCAAATTTATAGATGTTTGCTACAAATAGCTAGGAGACTTCTTAGGAGTCAGTAGTCAGGAGTCGGGAGTCTTATGGGAATGGGTTCAATACCATTTTTTAGGTGGTAAGTTATCTTTTTTATCCAAGGGACATCTCCTATAAAATCTTTTGATAACCCTTATTATTCGTAACATTCTTTTTTTAAAATAGTATATAGCGTTTCTCAGCAATCGTGAGGTACACCTATCTTTATTTGTTCCTATTTCCTATTCCCTGTTTCCTATTCCCTATTCCCTATTCCCTGTTCCCAGTTAAGTGTTCCCTGTTCCCTAAAACCAAGGAATTTTGTACCTCACGCTTCTTGGGAATTGCTATAATACCCTTAATTCCAAGAATACTAAAACTTTCATCCCAAATTTCTGAATTCTAAATTCTGAATTCTGAATTCTTACCCTTTTAGAATACCGATGCTACCGGACATGATATAACTTCCCCTCCAAAAACATTTCGCCAATCAAGGCGGGGTTTTAGACCCAATTATTTTGATAAAATTTTTGTGGGAGCAAATGTGAAATAATTATGCAACCAGATTTACCAGATTTAAAAATTACAGATTTAGAGGTAGAGCAGTTAAGTTCTAAAAGTTCCAGTGATATATCAATGGTTAATTTATATCAGTTACCATTAGGATTTAGTAGAAGGCAAATTTTGTCAATTATGTTGAATCAAATTGTTGTATTTGGTTTAACTTTAATTATTTCTCTACCTCTTACTTTATTGATGATTACTAAGACAAGTTATGCTTCTGATGACCCTCGCTTAATCAGTCTATTTATTAAAATTGTTCTGGGAATATCACTAGGTATTACTCTGTGCTGGAATATTTATATGTGGTGGAAAACTCAACCACTAAAAGAACTAGCAAAATTGCAGAATGAGGTAAATAAATATAATCAGGTAATTATGGCTGTAGAGATTATGGATAGATTAGCTGCGGTGGGAAATTTAGAAGTAAATTTGATTAATCGAAATGATGTGCTTAAAGCATTGGAAGTAACTAGAGAAAGTTTGATTTGTGCATTACAAACAGAAAGAATTTTACGGGAAAATCAAGATTTTATGATCAGGCGGTATGAATTATTTGCCAGTATGGAAAATAATTTGTCTGCTCTAATGAATTTTGATGTTAAAAATCAGGCAACTGAATATGGAAAGTTACTAAATGAAGCGTTAGAAATTGGTATAAGTGTGCAGAAAGAAGTACGAAAGTTGTCTGGTGTTTCAGCAGAAAATAATATTCATATTGGAAAAAAATAAACTTTAGTATTTCAAGTCTCTTTATTCCATATAGGTGCTGTTCAATAATTAATAATTAACAATTAATAATTAATAATTTCTTCTTCTTTTCAAGAAGAGGATTGGTTAAAAGGGAAATTTTTTTCTCCTTTAAAGGAGAGGCTTTAAGCCATAGTTTTTCGGTAACTGATAAGTGATATAGCCCTACACATTAAGGTGTTTGACATTTCTAAATCCTGTTTGCGCAGCATGACCTAGGAAAACCCTTTGAAAATTTACTATTCCCTATTCCCTATTCTCTATTCCCTATTCCCTATTTCCTAGCGCTATAACTGAAATGACCAGATTTATCCACGACCAATTTGCTAAAGATTATTTAGAAGAACTATTATCACCATTCGGAGAATGTCAAGCACCTCTAGAAATCCGCAGTGAAATTAGACAAGTTGATGTCTTTTTTACACCAAAAACTAGCTCGCAAAATGCACCAGAAGTATTAGGATTATTAGGAAAATTAGCCTCTAATATTTCTTTATTTGAACCTTTCCGTAATCCTGTATCAATTAACGAAATTCGGACTTGTGTACTGAAATTATTAGAAGTTCATACAGATTATATCCGTCGAGCGAATCGAGAAAAGACTAAGATTACTGAAGAGAATTATCCTAAATTATGGATTTTAACACCCACTGCATCAAGTAAAATACTAGAGAATATTGGTGCTAAAAATGATGGGGATAATTGGGGTGAAGGAATTTATTTATTAGCTCCATTCTTGAGAACTGGATTAGTAGTAATTCATCAATTACCAGAAACATTAGATACTTTATGGTTAAGAATGTTAGGTAGAGGCAGCGTCCAACAAAAGGCAATAGATACATTAGAAACACTACCACAAGGAAATCCATTCCGGGAAAATGCTTTATTGTTATTATCTTCTTTGCGTAGTAATTTAGAAGTAAGTTCAGAATTAGAAGAAGAGGATAGAGACTTAATTATGCGTTTATCACCACTTTTATTGGACAAATTAGAAGCTGCTACTCAGTCAGGTATAGAGCAAGGTGCCCGAGTCGAACGTACTACGATTATTGAGAATTTGCTGATAATGAAGTTTAATTCCTTGGATGAGCAACTTAGGGATATTATTGAACCAATATTATCTTTATCTCCAGAGGAATTTTCCTCTTTACTATTACAATTACCTCAATTATCTCGTGAGGAATTATTGGCAAGATTTAGTAGCGAAAATTAATACTAATAGTTAACAAATAATGCTTACGTTAGCTGAAATTTAAATTATTAAGTGATTAACACAGACGGAATAATTTTTGTGTTAATTATTAGCCAGTTAGTGTTAATTATTCTTATTTTAACTTCTTTGTAGGGACGTTGCATATAAGACCAAGTCTGAAAAAAGAATGTTACAAATAATAAGGGCGATAAAAAAAACTTGCTTAGGAGATGTTTTTTTGACGAGTTCAATAAGTTATGAACTAAGAATGGCATCTAAGCTATTCCCATTTGACTCCTAACTCCTAACTCCTAACTCATTACTCCTAACTCCTAACTCATTACTCCGTAGGGACGTTGCATAACAAAAATGCGTTTTCTTATAGGGAATGCTACGCAAACATCTCACGCAGTGTTAGCGGAGCTTTGCGTCAGCAAAACGTCCCTACTTACTCCTTAAAAAAACGAGATATTTGTAGCAAAAATTTATCAAATTGGTATAAGGTCTCTGCCTACTCAAGAAAGTTTAGTAAACATTTTGCACTTGGTATTAATTATGCGCTTATCACCACTTTTATTAGACAAATTAGAAGCTGCTAATCAGTCAGGTATAAAGCAAAGTATAGAACAAGGTGTCCGAATCGAACGTACTGCAATTATTGAAAATTTGTTGATAATGAAGTTTAATTCTTTGGATGAGCAACTTAGGAATATTATTGAACCAATATTGTCTTTATCTCCACAATAATTTTCCTCTTTACTATTACAATTACCTCAATTATCTCGTGAGGAATTATTGGCAAGATTTAGTAGTTAGAATTAATAGGGGAATGGGAGATGGGGAGATTGAGATTTTTAATGTAGTTCGATCCCTAAAAATATTTTACCGAATAATTAAGGTTTAAAGCCTCTCCTTTAAAGGAGAAACAATGAATTAATTTTCCTTTTATTCAATCCTTTTCCTTTTAGGGAGAGGTAATTATCAATTATCAATTATCAATTATCAATTATTGAACTATTCTCTGTTGCCTGCTACTACAAAAAGTCTGTTCTTTAAATATAAATATTGGGGCAAATCTGATTTAGGAGTAATAGAATAAATATCACAATTGATTAATTTCTGTTAATTAACAAGGTAAAAGTATGGTCAGAGAATAGCTTTTAAATTAGAATTGAAATATAAGAACATATTGGACTGAAAGTACCGGAAACAATATCGGTAAAACACTAAATTTTCAATTTATTTTAGTGATAAATACCTAAATTAATCCGATACAGAATCCCAATTAATTTAACCATACTTTAAAAAACAATGGTCGCACAAATATCCGATAACAACTACGAAACCCAGACCCAGGAAATAGCTAAACAACTCTTGACAGTAACTCAAGAAAAAAATCGTTCTTTCTTAGGTCAATTGCAAAATCAAATGCGGTGGGATGATAAACTCCTTGACTGGGCGATGGCAAGTCCTGGTTTGCGGGTGCAACTATTTCGTTTTATTGACTGTTTACCAGCATTACGCAGTAAACCAGAAATAGCTGCTCACCTTCAAGAATATCTGACTACTGAAGAAGTTGAACTCCCAGATGCTCTGAAAAAACTTCTCAATTTTGCTAACCCAGACTCTGTTCCTGGTCAAGTAGCAGCGACGACTGTTGCACCCGCAGTCGAAACCCTCGCCCATAAATACATTGCCGGGGAAAGTGTCAAACAAATTATCAAAACTCTGGAAAAACTACGGAAAGAAAAAATGTGCTTTACCGTAGACTTGCTTGGGGAAGCAGTTATCACTGAAACTGAAGCACAGTTATATTTAGACCGTTATCTGGAACTGATGACTCAACTTTCTCAAGCTGCTAACAAGTGGTCGTCAGTTCCCCAGATAGATGAAGCAGAAGGAGAACAACTGCCACGAGTACAAGTATCGGTAAAACTGACAGCATTTTATTCCCAGTTTGATCCCCTTGATGCCAAAGGTAGTCAGCAAAGAGTGAGCGATCGTATCCGCACTCTACTCAGACGCGCTCAAGAACTCGGTGTAGCAGTTCACTTCGATATGGAACAATACAACTACAAAGACCTAACCATTGCTATTCTCAAAGAATTGTTGATGGAAGAAGAGTTTCGCAACCGTACCGATATCGGCGTCACAATTCAAGCATATTTGCGGGATAGTGAAAAAGATGTACAAGGTATTATTGACTGGGCAAAAATTCGAGGTCGTCCTGTTACGGTTCGACTCGTCAAAGGAGCGTATTGGGATCAAGAAACCATCAATGCTTTACAACACGATTGGCAACAACCAGTATTTAACGATAAACCCGAAACCGATGCCAATTTTGAAAATTTGACTCAGATGATGTTAGAAAATCATCAATATATTTACTCAGCGATCGGTAGTCATAACGTTCGTTCTCAGGCAAGAGCGATCGCCATTGCTGAAACTCTAAATGTGCCTCGCCGTTGTTTCGAGATGCAAGTTCTCTATGGTATGGGCGACCAAATAGCGAAAGCATTAGTAGAAAAAGGTTATCGCGTCCGAGTTTATTGCCCCTACGGCGACTTATTACCAGGAATGGCATATTTAATTCGTCGCCTTTTGGAAAATACTGCCAACAGTTCATTCCTCCGACAAAGTTCAGAAAACCGACCTTTAGAAGAATTATTGGCAGCACCTACTACTAACGGCAAAACTACAATTCACGATATTGTCAAACCAGTTTTCCCCAATGCTGCGGATAGCGACTACGCCAACGCCCAACAACGGCAACAAGCACTGGATGCAATTGGTCAAGCGCGATTAGAATTAGGAAAAACCTATCTGCCAATTATTGATGGTGAATACACAAATACGGAACAAATAGTTAATTCTGTTAACCCATCAAACCCTAAAGAGGTAGTTGGCAAAATTGGTTTAATTTCTGTCGAACAAGCAGAACAGGCAATTCAAGCAGCAAAAGCAGCATTTCCTGGTTGGAAGAAAACACCAGTTCGGAAACGGACAGAGATATTGCGTAAAGCTGCCGACTTAATGGAAAAACGTCGCCACGAACTGACAGCATGGATGGTTTTAGAAGTTGGCAAACCTCTGAATCAATGTAACGCGGAAGTTTCTGAAGCTATAGATTTTTGTCGTTATTATGCTGACGAAATGGAACGGTTAGATGGTGGTTATAAATATGATGTTGCTGGAGAAACTGACCGTTATCATTATCAACCCCGTGGAATTTCTTTGGTGATTTCTCCTTGGAATTTTCCTCTAGCTATTCCTACTGGAATGACGGTTTCTTCTTTGGTGACTGGTAACTGCACGTTATTGAAACCTGCGGAGGTGTCATCGGTTATTGCCTCAAAAATTGCTGAAATTTTGGTGGAAGCAGGTTTTCCGAAAGGAGTATTTCAGTTTGTTCCGGGTAAGGGTTCCAGCGTTGGCGATTTTATGGTGAAGCACCCAGATGTTAATAGTATTACTTTTACTGGTTCTCAGGAAGTAGGTTGTCATATTTATGCTCAAGCTGCAATTTTGCGTCCAGGGCAAAAACATCTGAAACGGGTTATTGCTGAGATGGGTGGTAAAAATGCGATTATTGTGGATGAGAGTTCTGACCTCGATCAAGCGGTTGCTGGTGTTGTACATTCTGCTTTTGGATATAGCGGACAGAAATGTTCTGCTTGTTCGCGGGTTGTGGTGTTGACTCCAATTTATGATGCTTTTGTCGAACGGTTGGTAGAAGCTACGCGATCGCTAAACATAGGAGATGCGGAGAAACCAAGTACGCAAGTTGGTCCGGTAATTGATAATAAGGCGCAAAAGCGGATTCAGGAATATATTGATAAGGGTAAGCAGGAGGCGGAAGTTGCTATTGAGATGAGTGCGCCAGAGGATGGTTATTTTGTTGGTCCGGTGGTGTTTAAGGATGTGTCACCGAATGCAACTATTGCTCAGGAAGAAATATTTGGTCCGGTATTGGCAGTGATGGAAGCAGAGAATTTTACGGAAGCTTTGGAAATTGCTAACGGAACGAATTTTGCTTTGACTGGGGGGTTGTATTCTCGGACTCCTTCTCACATTGAACGAGCAAAAGCAGAGTTTGAAGTGGGGAATTTGTATATTAATCGTGGAATTACCGGAGCGATCGTTTCCCGACAACCGTTTGGTGGGTTCAAGTTGTCTGGTGTGGGTTCAAAAGCAGGAGGTCCTGATTATCTGCTGCAATTTTTGGAACCGCGCACGATAACTGAGAATGTTCAACGGCAAGGTTTTGCACCTATTGAGGGTGTGGATAGTTGACCTAACCCCCCAACCCCCTTCCCTGCAAGGGAAGGGGGGGGAAGATTCTCCCCTCTCCTTGCAGGAGAGGGGTCGTGGGAGAGGTCTTCAGCATGGGAGGAAGATTCTCCCACTGATAACTGAAAAAAAATGTTGTTGACAAAAAAACTTGACATGGTATTATAAGCATAATGGGAAAGGTGCGCTCAGATATACTCAAATAAATTCGGCCAAAAAAACCTATTTCCCCGCTAGACAGTCTGATAACTGATAACTGATAACTGATAACTGAAATTATGCAGTCTGGAAAAATCCTGAGAAACCACTACAAAATTATTGACTCTCTCGGAAGCGGAGGGTTTGGAGATACCTACTTAGCTGAAGATTTAGATTTACCAGGAAATCCGAAATGTGTAGTCAAACACCTCAAACCTAAAAGTTCAGATCCAGAAGTTTTAGCTACTGCCCAAAGGTTGTTTGAGAGAGAAGCAGAAACTTTATACAAATTAGGGCAAGACTCAGACCAAATACCAAAATTATTTGCCCATTTCCAGGAAGGAACAGAATTTTACCTAGTACAAGAATATATAGAAGGACAAGATATAAGTAAAGAACTTACCCCAGGAAAAAAATTAAGCGAGTCTTATACCATTGCCCTACTCAAAGGAATCTTAGAAGCATTAGCAGTAGCTCATCAAAAAAATATAATTCACCGAGACATCAAACCAGAAAACTTGATGCGTCGTAAGTCAGATAACAAAATAGTATTGATAGACTTTGGGGCGGTAAAAGAAATAAGTGTATTAACCACAGGTTTAACTGTAGCAGTAGGTACACCTGGTTATATGCCAAGCGAACAAAGTAATGGCAAACCAAGATTAAGTAGCGATATATATGCAGTGGGAATGGTAGGAATACAAGCACTGACAGGCAAAGAACCAGAAAATTTACCAACAGACCAAGATACAGGAAATATAATCTGGCGAAACGAGGCACAAGTTAGTAACCATCTGGCAAATATATTAGATAAGATGGTGTGGGAGTATTTTAGAGAGCGTTATAAAAATGCTACTGAAGTATTAGAAGCATTAAATATTCAAACTCCACCACAACCAACGCCAGCACCAACACTACAACCAACACCACAACCAACACCAGCACCAACACCACAACCAACACCTAGTCAAACAAAAACAGTAGTAGCAAAACCCCAACCCCAACCTAATAAAACTAGAAGACAAATATTGATATTAGGAGGTTTAGCAGGAAGTGGGTTTGTTGCAGCAATATTAAGTAGAGATTTTGGGAATAAACCATCTCCAGAAAACATTTCTACTCCCCAACCAACACCAGAAACAACTCCAGAAAACATTTCTACTCCCCAACCAACACCAGAAACAACTCCAGAAAATATTTCTACTCCCCAACCAACTCCAACACCTTCCCCTACACCACAACCCAAATTTCCGATTCAAACATTTACTACCGTCACAGTTAACAGCAGAGGAGAAATAATAAGTCGCCTTTCAGGTCAAGCAGAAGTAATGACAGAAAATTTTGGCAATGGAGTTTTCCTAGAAATGGTAAAAATTCCCGCAGGTAGATTTCTCATGGGATCTCCAGAGACAGAAGCAGGAAGAAGAGATCGTGAAAGTCCCCAACATTATGTAGATGTGCCAGAATTTTTCATGGCAAAGTATCCAGTCACTCAAGCACAATGGCAAGCAGTTATGAGTAATAATCCTTCTAGTTTTCAAGGTCCGAGTCGCCCTGTAGAAAATGTATGTTGGTTCGACGCAACAAAATTTTGTCAGAAACTCTCACAAAAAACAGGTAAAAGATATAGTTTACCCAGTGAGAGTCAGTGGGAATATGCTTGTCGAGCTAGAACTTCTACACCTTTTTATTTTGGCGAAACTATAACGTCTGACTTAGTTAACTATAATGACAATACTCCTAAAGGAATATATCGAAAAGAAACAACAGATGTAGGAATTTTTCCTCCCAATGCTTTTGGTTTGTACGATATGCACGGCAATGTTTGGGAATGGTGTCAGGATGTTTGGCATGATAATTATGAAGGTGCACCTACTGATGGTAGTGCTTGGGAAACTGGGGGAGATACCCAGATAGGGGTGCTTCGTGGTGGCAGTTGGAACACCTATCTTGATAATTGTCGGTCTGCCATGCGTTTTATGTTCTACAACTATAGCTGTACTTACCCCTGGGGTTTCCGTGTAGTTATGTTCCCTGATTTGTAGTTTCCTTTTTCAATTCAGGAAAGAACAAAAAAGTTTGCGGTTAGAGTAGCCAAAGCTTGTACTTGGTTAGAAGGAAAATCTAATGTAAGTAGAACCTTACAGCGCTTTTCATATGAATGAACCACAAAAATGTAAAATGTGACTAAAGACCAAAATAGTTATCTAGAGCGATCGCCAAACCACAAAAATGGCCAGACCATATTCAACAGATTTACGTCTTCGTGTGCTTAGGGCCTATCAAAACCAAGAAGGTTCTCAACGTCAAATAGCACAAAGGTTTCAAGTTAGTTTAACTTTTGTCCGTAATTTATTACGGCATTATCGAACCACAGGAACTGTGAATCCAAAGCAACGTGGAGGAGGACCATTACCTAAATGTGAGGCTAATTTTGATTCTTTAATTCAGCAGAAAATTCAACAAAAACCAGATATTTTACTTTGTGAGCTATGCGAATATTTAGAAATTAGAACAGGAGTAAAAGTCAGTCTATCAACAATGTATAGAATTTTAAAAAAAATCAATATAAGTAGAAAAAAAAAGTATTTGCGATCAGTGAACAAAAGAGAGAAGATATTAAGCAAAAACGTTATGAGTATCGAAAATGGCTGGATTTAGTAGACATAAATAATTTGGTTTTTGTGGATGAATCAGGAGTAAATTTAGGAATGACTCGTCTTTATGGTCGAGGAAAAGTAGGAGAGAGAGTAGTCAGCAATGCTCCTAGAAATAAAGGTAAAAACACAAGTGTCTTAGGAGCCTTAAGCGAGTATGGTTTAATAGCATCAATGACGGTAATTGGTAGTACAAATAAAAACGTATTTGAAACATATGTAGAGCAAATTTTAGTACCTCAATTATGGCCAGGAGCAATTGTATTGATGGATAATTTAAGTATTCATAAAGGGCTAATAATTGAAGAATTAATTAACTCAGCAGGAGCCAAATTAATATTTTTACCAGCCTACTCTCCAGATTTGTCACCTATCGAATTATGCTGGTCAAAATTTAAAAATTTCCTCCGTTCTTATCAGCCTCGAACTTCAGAACAATTGGATCGAGTTATTAGTTTAGCGATCGCTCAAATTACTGAAGATGATGCCATGGGTTGGTTTGAACATTGTGGTTTATTCATATGAAAACCGCTGTATATCAAGTCTCATTAATTAACCATAATAAAAATGTTCTTCGTCTCTAAGGAAGAATATTTTTCACTCTTTCCCTTTCTTCCCTACTCCCTACTCCCTACTCCCTACTCCCTGCTCCCTAAATTTTTTATTGTGGTTATTCAAAGAGGCATGATATAAAGCCTGACAAAGCAAATTTCTGAATTCTAAATTCTAAATTCTAAATTCTGAATTCTTACCCTTTGACAATACCGATGCTACCGGACATGATATTATATCATGTCCGCTGGTATCGTTGGTGTAAACTCAAGGGTGAATTTTACCGGAAATTTAAGTTTTTTTCTGGCTCTTAAGTATTCCTGCCAGTTAAGTGTTCCCTCCTCCCTCCTCCCTCCTCCCTGTTCCCAGTTAAGTGTTCCCTGTTCCCTACCTTTGCTATACAATACCGATGCTACCGGACATGATATAATGCATCATTTGGCTCATAAAGGCCAAAAGTTATCAAGGCCATTCGGCAAAATTTATTAATATATCTTAATATATATTAAAGAAAAGTTGAGATTTTAAGGATATGGCCGTGACTGACAACCAAACATCTAAATCGAAGTCAAGTCGATTATTCCAAACCCTAGCTTATTTTGGGGTGGTACCCTTTATCGGTAGTTTTAAATGGTTACAAAAATTATTTGGAGAAAAGACACCATCAGCAACAAATGCATCAGAAGTCGTATTAGTAGTTGGTGCTAATGGTGGAGTAGGTAAACGAGTTGTACCTTTACTACAAAAACGGGGTTATCAAGTCCGATCGCTCGTTCGAGATGCGAAAAAAGCTGAAAAAGTTCTTGGCAAGAATGTTGAAATAGTAACTGCCGACATCACTAAACCAGAAACCCTCACTCCTGAGATATTCAAAGATGTTAGTAAAATTATCTGTTGTACAGGTACGCGAGTTCAACCTGTAGAGGGAGACAACCCAAACCGAGACAAATATTATCAAGGCATCAAATTTTTCATGCCAGAAGTTGTTGAAGATCCCCAACTTGTGGAATACGAAGGCATGAAAAATCTAGTAGCAGCAGCAAAACCACAACTACAACCAAGCAACAATAAAATCATCTTTGACTTCACAAACCCTACCCAAGATGTCAAAGAAACCTGGGGTGCATTAGACGATGTTGTGATGGGAGGAGTCAGCGAAAGTTCCATTCGTCTGACAGGTAGTAGCGCTCTTTTCTCTGGTAATGTCTCGACAGAAAACTCTGGCGGTTTCGTATCTGTACGTACTCGTAACTTCGATCCTCCAATGAATTTATTGGGATATGCTGGTATCGAACTTCGGGTGAAAGGAGATGGTAAACGTTATAAATTTTTCCTGCGTTGCGAAGACAAATGGGATGGGGTTGGTTACAGCTATTCTTTTGACACCGTTTACAATATCTGGATGACTATTCGTATTCCATTTAAAGATTTAATTCCAGTATTTCGTGCCAAAGTTGTTGAAAATGCTCAACCTTTTAATCCTAGTCAAGTTTATTCTTACCAATTAATGTTGAGTAAATTTGAATATAACCGAGAACTTAATCCTAAATTTGCACCAGGATTTTTTCAGTTAGAAGTTGAGTCTATTAAAGCTTATGGTAGGGACGAATTGCCTAAATTTGTTTTAGTTAGTTCGGCGGGTGTAACTCGTCCGGGGCGACCAGGTTTAAACTTAGATGAACAACCTCCAGCAGTGAAATTTAATGATCAATTAAAAGGTTTATTAAATTGGAAATTAAAAGGAGAAGAAGTTATTCGTTCTTGTGGAATTCCTTATACAGTAATTCGACCTTGTGGAATGACTGAACAACCAGGTGGTCAAGCATTAATATTTGACCAAGGTGATAATATTAAAGGTATTGTTAGTCGGGATGATATTGCCGAACTTTGTGTCAAAGTTTTAGAAGAAAATCAGGCTTGCAATACAACTTTTGAGGCAAAAGGAGATAAGGAAAATCAAGCAACTGCTGAAAATTGGCAGAAGTTATTTAATAGTTTAGAAGCTGATAGTAAGAAGTCAGCTTTGACAGTTTAAAATGTTGCAAATAATGTAGGTTGGATTGACGAAGGAAACCCAACATAAAGAGTCTCATTCCAGTAGTGGAATGTTTCAGCTAAAACTGTGCATTAGATTTTAGGTTGTGGGAAGACAAGGAAGACAAGGAGGACAAGGAAGACAAGGAGGACAAGGAAGACAAGGTGGTAAGGGAGAAAAAAGCCTATTGCACTATTTAAGATGAAACAGTCCAGTAGGGTGCGTTAATGAAAATGTAACGCACCACTTCTATATTTAAGGTCAATTCAGTTATCAATAAATAGGGCTTGCTGATTAAATATCAAAGCATTTACATAAAACGGCTAAAGCCTTTTTAGGTATTGAAAAAGTACAGGTTTTTCGTTGTAGGGAGCTAAAAAAGTTAGGATGAAAGAGTTGACGCGAGGCATAAAAACCAAGGAATAAAATATCCGACTAGCAACTCTAAATTCCCCATTCCTCCTGTCTCCTGTCTCCTGTCTCCTGACTCCTACCCTTACTCGCCTATACTTTTTCAGCAAGCCCTAAATAGGAAACTTCTGTATGTGATAAAATCTTGAATAATAGATAAATTAAGGAAAATAAAATAATGCCTAAAGGTTTTGGTGTATCTAATTCTGGTTCTAAGAAAAAGAAAAGTAAGTCAGGTAAATTTTTTTCAGAATTACCAGCAGTAAAAGAACTTTTTGTAATTATTAATTTGCCGAAAAATTTGGAAATAGTTCCTCTGGAAATAGAAATATCTTTTGACGAAATTGCATTATATAGCATGGTTAAGATTAAACCATATTTGATTGATGTCAAACCATTTTATCGGCAAGTAAAATTCCTTTCTAAATTTATTGAAACCAATTCTATATCCTGGTCAGATTTTATTTCTGATGCAGGTAAATTTGAGGATCAATTTAAAACATTGCTTTTAGCTAAATATTTAACAATTAAAACTCAAAAGTCTCATGCTGTAATGAAAATTGGTGAGATAAATAAAATAAATACAGCTAAATATCTACCTGCTATTAGTTTGACTTACGATGAAGGTTCTAAAATATTAGAAGCAGAAATATTGGATAAATTTGGAAAAATGCCAACATTTGATGAATATTTTAAATCTCATATTGAAGATGTATCAACAGAACTAAAAGAAAATTTATAAGATTCAGAAGTGGAGCATTTTACTGTATATTTTAGGAGTCAGGAGACAGGAGACAGGAGACAGGAGGAATCGGGAATGAGCGAGTTGCTAGTCGGATATTTTATCCCTTGGTTTTTCTGCCTCGCGTCAACCCTTTCATCCTAACTTTTTTAGCTTTTTAGAATAAAAACCCTCTACTTTTTCAATGCCTAAAAAAGCTAACGCGAATCGCCCCTACAGGGTTTTTGTTATGACGATGTGGTTGCTCAATTTGAAAAGCACTGTAAGGTATAAAGCCTCTCCTTTCAAGGAGAAAAAAGAAAAAATTTTCCTTTTATTCAATCCTCTCCCTTTTAGGGAGAGGTAATTATCAATTATCAATTATCAATTATTGAACGTTGTTTCTTTGACAACCAATTCGATAAATCGTCGAAAGTAGTAAAGTCAAAAATCTCCTCACTCAAATTTTCTAATTCTGACAAAGACAAATCTGATAACTGATTTTTAAGATTCTCTGGAACTTCACCAAAACGCTTTTTAAGTAGGCGAGTTATGAGAGCGATCGCCTCTTTAATTCTGCCTTTTTCTTCCCCTTCTTTTTCCCCTTCTTGTTTAGCAAAAGTAATTTGACCGCGACGGTCTCGAAGCAAGGTTTCTTGTCCGTGTAATTTGTCGAGTTCTTGAGGAGTTAAATTAGCGTGTTTGGCAATATTGAGAGCTTTTTCTATTTCGGGAACCTCCTTTAAAGAAGTTGGTATTTCCTCCAAAATTGCTGCTTCTTTAATAAAATAAATCCACTTATCTGTTAAAGTCTCTAATTCGGATAAATTCTTCTTAAACCTGGGCAATTCCACAAATACAAAACCCATTTGTTCTTGAGTATATTCAAAATTTTTTGATTTCTCTTTTAAAACAAAGTTAGTAATCAATTTATCGTTTTTTTGAAACATCAGAAAATCCACAATTGTTAAAGCTATTATTGGTCTAATTTCTGGATAATCTTCTCCTGATTTGAGTTGGTTTGAGTAAATTTTAGCGGCATTATAAACCACGCGATTTCCAAAACCTGCTACGTTAGCAACTTGCATCTCAATAATAACTGTTGACTTATTGTCTAAAACTGCCCGAACATCTAAAAAACTATCCTTTAAAATTTGAACTTGACCGGGGCTATAGGGGTCAATAATTTCTAGAGATTTAATCTTGTTTTTCCCCTCATAAATAATGGCGTTCAGAAAACTAATTAATATGTCTTGACTCCCATCGGAACCAAATATTTTCTTAAAAGCATAATCAAGTTTTGGATTAATAAATCTCATGGTAATTTTACCTCCTAATTAATTGTTACTAATTCTCAAAGCACACAAGGATTTGGTCACGGATAGCTCACACGGATTTGGCCACGGATACACGGATGGCACACAAGGATTTGCCCACGGATAGCTCACACGGATTTGGCCACGGATACATGGATGGATGTAGGTAAAGAGAGAACAGGACTTACGCAAGGGCACTAATGATAGTGTAAACATCGGGAATATTGACCAAACTATACACCATATATAGCGGTAATGCGTAAGTCCTGGAGAAAAGTGGAAGGCAGAAGCGACCTACACAGACTACTAGACTTTTCTACAAGATTTGATCGGGGTCAATACCTCTTTCTCTGAGTAAGTCCGCTAGTCGGTCAGCACGTTGTCGTTCTTGGTCAGCACGTTGTCGTTCTTGGTCAGCACGTTGTTGTTCCTGGTCAGCACGTTGTCGCTCTTGTTCCCTAGCTTGGTCTAACTCCATAAAAGTCAGAAATTTTTCCCCATCTGGTCGATATATTTCCAAAGTTTCTGGTGTGACTTGAAAGCGGATACCCAAACGAGGACTCACCCAACCATCTACTTCTTCTATTGTTCTTAAGCGTTCCCCAACTCTAATTGAACCTGTCAAATTTATACGATCGGGGTCATAAACATAATATTCTTCGACTCCATAATCATCATAAGATTGTAGTTTCTTCCTCATTTCTTTGGGAGTGTTTCCTGGAGACAAAATCTCAAATACCACCTGGGGTGCAATATTTTCTTCTTCCCACTGTTTATAAGAACCGCGATCGCCTTTCGGTCTGCCAAAAACCACCATTGCATCGGGAGCAATACGAGTTTTATTATTGCCTTCCACGGGATACCAGAGCAAATCTCCAGCGACAAATACATCCGGAACTTGGGCAAATAAAATTTCTAGGTTTTCTTTGATAGTGACTATCCAGCGAAATTGTTTTGTATTATCTGCCATTGGTTGACCGTCACTATCTGGGTAAATAATTTCTGGTTTAGTATCGGTGGTTAATTCTTTTACCATACTGTTTCACCATTAAGTTTTTTAGGCTAACTGTATTATAGTTTGATTGGATATATGAGTGTCTAGAATAATTATTTTAGGGTTTCTCAGTCTTCTAGAGCTACAGGTTCATCAGGAGCGTCATATAGCTCACACGGATTATGGCACGGATATACGGATTAAGGGGAAAATGAGAAAAGAACACAGGGGAAGGGTTCTAGGAACTAAAGGCAGAAACTTCTTACACAGAGCAGACGACACGAAAACCTCTATAGTTGTATACAGTGTATACAAAGTTTTTGCCACGCCTGGCACTCCGGCAATACCTAGAATCACTACTCCAGCTACCGCCACGGAGCACTCTCCTAACACTATCACCTCCAGTTTGCCAAGCACTTCCATCTGTGGGCGCACCTTTATAGTTATCATGCCAAATATCTTGACACCATTCCCAGACATTACCGTGCATATCGTATAAACCAAAACTATTGGGAGGAAAAATTCCCACATCTGTTGTTTCTTGTCTATATTCTCCTCGGGGAGCATTTCCATAAGGATAGTTGCCATTATAATTAACTAACTTAGACGTTATAGTTTCACCAAAATAAAATGGTGTTATTGTTCCTGCTCGACAAGCATATTCCCACTGACTTTCACTGGGTAAACTATATTTTTTACCTGTTATTTCCGAGAGTTTTTGACAAAAATCTATCGCTTTGTACCAATTTACTTGTTCAACAGGACGTTTTGCACCTATAAACCCAGAAGGATTATTTCCCATAACTGCTTTCCACTGTGCTTGAGTGACTGGATACTTTCCCATGAAAAATTCTGGCACATCTACATTATGTTGCGGAACTTCATTATCATCTCCTTTTACTTCTTTCTCTAGATACCCCATGAGAAATCTACCTGCGGGAATTTTTACCATTTCTAGGGAGACTCCATTGCCAAGCTTTTCTGTCATTACTTCTGCTTGACCTTGAGGGCGACTTATTATTTCTCCTCCGTTGTTAACTTTGACGGTGGTAAATGTCTGAATGGAAATTATGGGTTGTGGTCGAGAGGTAGGTACTGATGGATTTGTTTCTGGTTTTGCTGGGGTAGTAAAAAATTTGTATATAGCTGCGACAAACCCAATTCCTGCCAAACCTCCTAATAATATCAATATTTGTCTTCTGGTTTTATTAGGTTGGGATCGTGGTGTTGCAATGGTAAAACCTAACGCTTCTAATACTTCCATAGCATTTTCATAACGCTGTGCAAAATATTCCTGCACCATCCTATCTAATATATTTGCTAGATGGTTACTTACTTGTGCTTCATTCCGCCAGATAACACTTCCTGTATTTGGATCTGTGGGTAAATTTTCTGGGTTTATACCAGTCAGTGCTTGTATTCCTACAATTCCTACTGCATATATATCGCTACTTAATCTTGGTCTGCCGATACCTTGTTCGATTGGCATATACCCTGGTGTACCTATTGGTATAGTTAAATTTATTGTACCTGGTTGTTGACCTGTGGTTAATGCACTTATTTCTTTGACTGCCCCAAAGTCTATCAATATTATTTTGTTATCTGACTTACGGCGCATTAAATTTTGTGGCTTAATATCTCGATGAATAATATTATTTTGATGAGCTACTGCTAATCCTTCTAATATTCCTTTAAGCAGAGCAATAGTGTCAGACTCGCTTAATTTTTTCCCCGATGTAAGTTCCTGACTAATATCGTGCCCTTCTATATATTCTTGTACTAGGTAAAATTCTGTTCCTTCCTGGAAATGTGCAAATAATTGTGGTATTTGCTCTGAGTCTTTGCCTAATTTGTATAAGGTTTCTGCCTCCCTATTAAACCACCTTTGGGCAAGATATAAAACTCCAGGATCTTTAGGTTTGAGATGTTTGACTACACATTTCGGGTTTCCTGGTAAGTCTACATCTTCAGCTAAGTAGGTATCTCCAAAACCTCCACTTCCGAGAGAGCGAATAATTTTGTAACGTTGTTTCAGGATTGTTCCAAGCTGCATAATTTTTTCAGTTATCGGTTATTAGACTTTCTCCCATGCTACCTAGCAGGGAAATAGTTTTTTTTGGCCTAATTTATTTGAGTATATATGAGCGCACCTTTTCCATTGTGTTTATAATACCATGTCAAATTTTTTTTGTCAATTTCGCTTTTTCAGTTATCAGTTGTCAGTTATTCAGTGGGAGCATCTTGCTCCCGTATTTAAAACCTCTGTTGCTCCCGTACTTAAAACCTCTGTTGCTCCCGTACTTAAAACCTCTGTTGCTCCCGTACTTAAAACCTCTGTTGCTCCCGTACTTAAAACCTCTGTTGCTCCCGTACTTAAAACCTCTGTTGTTCCCGTACTTAAAACCTCTGTTGTTCCCGTACTTAAAACCTCTGTTGCTCCCGTACTTAAAACCTCTGTTGCTCCCGTACTTAAAACCTCTGTTGCTCCTGTACTTACAGCAGTTTTCCTGCACGGTAGACCACAGTAGGGAGGTTCCATGGAACGTCCCTACGGGGTTTTGCTTGTAACGATGTGGTTCATCAATCTCAAAAGCGCTGTAAGAACTCTCCCCCGATCCCTATCCTTGCAGGAGAGGGGAGAATCTTCCTCCCCCGGCGTTGGTGATTTGAGGTATGATTTCTTGTCCTGATTCAGAGCGCAAACAAAAAACTTTCTCCCTCTACTATTCTTTCTTCTTCTTTCTTTCCTCCTGATATAGAATCCGGTTATATAGTATATGTTCATTATTCAATCTCCCCCATCTCCCCATCTCCCCATCTCCCCCAACAATACACTCTTGTATTCAACCGGATTTGATATTACTCCTTACTCCTTACTCCTTACTCCTTACTCATTACTCATTACTCCTTACTCCTCAGTAATACGATAACTAATTACCCGGATTCTATATGACTCCTGACTCCTGACTCCTGACTCCTAAATAATTAAGTTTAATATCATACACTAATTCACCAACGCCCCTCCCCCTTTCCTCCTCCCACACTCCCCACACCTCCCACACACTCTCTACAATTACTATGCACCACCACCTTATTTCTTAATGATGGGAGCCACGATTGTTTTGTACTCCCAATACTGAGACGGTACAGGTGGATTTACATCAACAACCTCAAAATCGATCTGGGAAAAACCGGCTTCTCGCAAAAGTTTTTGATGTGTTTCTGGTATTTCAGTGGCAACACGTGAAAAATAAGTAAATGTTCCACTTTTTTTGAGTAATATCATGTTCGGATAATCACTTATAAAAAAATCTTTTCCCTTCTAACCTTTTCTTTCCTTCTGCCTCCTGCCTTCTGCCTTCTGCCTTACCTCTTCCAAAGTGTAAGTATTCAACCGAACATGATATAACCTACCTGCTTCCTGAAAAAATTCGTGTTGGTGGAAAGTTCCTGCATCCTCTGGAGTTAGCGGTACAGTATCAAACAAAATCCCGTCAAAACTCTCATCATCAAAATGGGAACTAACCTCTTGCCAAAAACCTGAGACAATTTCCATCCTGCCTGTATTCAAAGCTTCCGGGTATTTCTGACGAGCAAATTCGCGCACATCTGGGTGAGCTTCAACGATCGTATGTTTCTCAATATCGGGGCAGTCTTGAATGAAACCTGCTGATAATCCAAGTCCAAATCCTAATTCCAATACTTGTCCGCCATTTGAAGTTGCGATTGAAGCCAACTTTTTCATATAGAAGCCATTTGGTATCTTTAGAAAAGAGGGAGTAGGGGAGTAGGGGAGTATGCATTACTCATTCATTGTCTGAGCTAGAATATTTACAACCCTACATTTTTTGAGTCCTGTACGGACCACACCTCCCACACCTCCCACACCCACCTCCCACACCTCCCACACCTCCCACACTTCCCACACTTCCCACACTTCCCACACCTCCCAATAATAGATCCCAAATGGGTTCTATAGGGAATTTCCCAGTCCTGCATTACTTCAACACCATTAATAATCAATTTATCGGAAGTATAATTAACTTTTTCCTGTATCCACTTTTGTTGCTTAGTGTCCATAATTTTTGTTTGTCAGCTAGATATACAGATTGGAAGTACCCAAATTTAAAAGTACGATTTCAGTGTACCGCGCCTCCGCACGTCGCAAGTAGCACAATGCAACCCACCCCCAAAAATATAATGGTCTTTAAAATCCACCAAAATTGGTTTTAAGCCGATCTCCTTAAAAAACTTGATAGTTGGTTCTTCACTCTTCTCAACAACCACTCGCTCCTCATCAATCATCAAAATATTCATCGAAAGCCAACGGCTTGACATATGAAATTCAGCATTTGCCACACCTCTAGGAGGATAAAGAATCTCCCATCCCCCTTGCTTAAACATATCTAGAATCTCGGGTGAAATGCACTGGCGATCGGGGCAAGACAAAACACGCCCTTCACCGATAGGAACCCAAGTTCCATCCATGTGTATAGGACCTGGATCGCGGAACTTGACCCTGTGGACTCTGTACTCCGAGCCAAGATGTCTCTGCATCCACTGAATTCCCAAGTCATTAGTCACTTGGCTCCTCTGCGCTAAGATGTCTTTGCCAAAGCGCGTGAAATCAGCAGCATCGAAACAAGGCTCTGACTCAGTGGTAATGAAGCGGCCATTCAATGGACCAACGCTATCTGGCACTCCAGACTCCCCTCGGAAAAATGCCATATCTTCTTCAGGATAGTCCCAATCGTAGAGATCGTCAGACATCTTGGGCTTAGGAGCTGCTGTCCAGCCTGCCCCCTGCTGGAAGTATTCTTGGATTAAGGGTCGATAGCGCAAAAACTCGAAATAGCGGCATCGCTGAGACATAGGCGCTTCGATAATCTCATCCCCCACGACCAACAATACATCTCTTACATCGGCATTGAAGAATCCCGCTGATTCAAAATAAGGTGTTTTGAAAACATGATGAGCATAATTAACAGGTTCTGGTCGTCGTACAATGACACCTTCTGCCTCAAGCACTTCTTGAAGATTGTCGAGAGCTTTTGCAGCTTTCTTGACCAATTCTGTGGAGTAGGGCTGTCCGCCATACTGCTGATAGAAGCTCCAGTAGTCTTTTCTTATGAAGGTCTTCATCTCATGGGTTAAAACAGGTGCCGTCACTCCGTCAATAGTTCCAACAATTATTTCTTCTAATGGGTCCCATTCGTTATAGCTACAGACTGGATAGTTCATTATTTTGTTATCCTTCTAAATAAATTGTATTCTTGTTCCATGTACTCAGGTATTATACAGCAGCACTGGCAAAGTAAACTTCTCCAAATCAGGACTTATATCAAATCCGGTTAAACAGTTATAGATTGCTTAACTCAGGAGGAGACAGGAGACAGGAGACAGGAGTCAGGAGGAGAAAGAATTGTAAAGATGAGCGTAGTTATGAAGATAGGAAATTTTTTTTATGTTCAATTAAACGGATTTGATATTACGCAGAACTACAATATTTAGTAGGGGCGAATGGCATTCGCCCTCTACAGATAGCGTATTATCTAAAAGTTTGCGTAAGTCCTGCAAATTTAACTTGATTTTTGGTGGCAATTAGTATTACAGCGGTTTTCATTTCAGTAGACCACAGTAGGGACGTTCCATGGAACGTCCCTACTCGGTTTGAAATGTGAATATGTGGTTCATCAATCTGAAAAGCGCTTTCAATAATGGATAATGGATAATTACCTCTCCCTAAAAGGGAGAGGATTGACTCAAAGGAAAAAATTTATTTTCTTCCCCTTGAAAGGGGAGGCTTTAAACCTGAATTATTTAATTGTTTAATTGTTTCGGTAAAGTACGGTAAGAAAAATTAAGTTGTGTCTTTTTGGAAGGCGTATGTTCTAACCTCAATCAGATAATTTGCTTAGGTTTTTGGCTTGTGTTATCAAAACCTAATGTAGAATTTTACTCTGTGTTACTTTTAGTCGGTTGACTAGATACAGCCAGAAATAAACCAAACAAAATCACAAATAAAGCCACCCAGTCAAATAAGCTTAACTTTTCACCAAAGACTACCCAAGCAGCGATCGCAACTAAAACAGGTTCTAATAAAAGCACTAGAGCGACAACCCCTGACGAGAACTTTTTCAGACTATAAGCAAGAAGTCCTTGCCCCAATACTTGGTCTATTAAAACTAGAGCAGTTACAAATATCCACCCATTCACTGAAGAGGGAAAAAGTCGATCTTCCGTCAACAGAAATATCGGCAAACTTAACAGAGTTCCTATTCCACAACACCATAGCATTATAGTTGTTGAATCAATTTTAGTTCTCAGTTTTTCGATCGCCAGCAGATACGCAGCTTCCAATATTGCCACCAGAAAAGCTGCTATATCACCTTGAATTTTGTTCGTACCAATTTGTAGATCGTCTAACCCAATAGCACTTGCACCGACTATGGCAATTATCATCCCAATCAGGAATTTGTTGCCAAACCGCTGACCCCAGAGCAACCAAGCTAGGAGACAAGTGAATATTGGTTTTATACTTGCTAGTACGGTAGAAATGGCGAGGTCTGTTTGACTCACAGACCAAGCCCATAAACCTTGGAAAGCCAGAAATAAAGCAGCCATTGCCACCAATAACCAAATATCTCGACTGTCTAATTTTTCTTGTATGGGTTTTTCATTATTGCCTCGGTTATTTAGGGTATTGACTCCTTTCCAAAACCCAAAGGCGATCGTACCAAATGCCACTCGGTCAAATACTGTTCCGTAGGGGGTAATTTCTGCTTCACATAACCGGATAAATATTGAGCCTGAAGAATATGCGAGTACGCCCACACATAAAGAAGCGATCGCTAGTAGATTTCTTGTTTGAGAATTATCTTGTTGTGGGACTTCCAGTCGATCAGTCATTTAATTTATAAGTTTTAATTTTTGAAAAAATATGGAAAAAAATTCCCTTAAATCATATACTATTTAGGGAGAATATTTTTCTACTAAATAATCAACTTTTTGGCTAAAGCCATTACTAAAATATATGATTGAAACTCAAGCATACTTACACAAAATTAGCAAGGAAATTCCGGAAATATTTTTTCTGGAAATTGGGGCGATGGATGGAAAATCTTTTGACGAGCTCCACCAGTTTATTAAGCATTACAAATGGCATGGAGTTTTAGTTGAACCACTTAAAGATATGTTTGAATTGCTAAAAATTAATTATTCAGGATGTAAAAATCTTTATTTTGAAAATTCAGCAATTACAGATCGAGAAGAAATTCAACCAATATTGAGAATTCCTATAGATATTGTTGAAAAGGGTTTAGCTCCAATATGGGCTAAGGGTATTTCATCATTTTACGATAATCGGAATGCTATTGGAGGCATGGGTGGATTGCTTTATGGAAGAAAAATGGATGAGAAGTTTTTTGAGTCTTACAAAAAGTACATTGTCCAAGAAAACGTCAATTGCATTACACTAGAAAAACTTATTAGTAAATACAATGTTACTAAAGTAGATGTTTTACAAATAGATACAGAAGGTTCTGATTATAAAATATTCAAGCAGTTTGATTTTAATAAATTTAAACCTTATTTTATTAAGGTAGAAGTTGGTAATTTACCAACAAGTGAATACCAAGAAATTAAATCTATTCTGGAAAAAAATTATTATGATTGTAAATTAGAAGGGTTGGATTTATATGCACAAAAAAATCAGGAAGAGGAAATCAGAAATAATATTTTAATTATCTAAGAGAGAAAGGGTCAAATCAATTCAAAATTCAAAATTATTAATTCAAAATTATAACCTTTGCCTGTTTGCTCGGCATGAGCAGTCAAGTCAGAGGCTTGAAATAAGGAAAATATTTTTGATTTTTTCGTGGTTGTACGAACGAGGCTTGAATCCTTAATTAAACAATTATTGAAATTAAGTTAAAACCAAAATTTTTGAACTTTGAATTTTGAATTTTGAATTCAAAAAATGGTCATTTCAGTTATCAGTTATCAGTTAGCCTCTTGTCGGAGGAACTGCAAGTTATTAGACTCTCTAGTTTATCTAAAACTATAACGTTGTAGATGAAAAAAAAGAGCAATTAATTACGAATTAGGTCATTGCCTACAGCGCTTTTCATTTGAGTAAACCAGAAAGTAGGGGCGAATGGCATTCGCCCTCATTTCGCCCTCATAAGGTTATCGTTTTTTTTATGTGGTTCATTGACCTGAAAATTGCTGTAATGTAGAATTTTCCTCTGTATTAGTTTTAGTTGGCTGGCTGGATACAGCTAGAGATAGACCAAGCAAAATGATCAATAAAGCTACCCAGTCAAATAAACTTAACCTTTCACCAAAGATTACCCAGGCCGCTATTGCAGCCAAAATAGGCTCCAACAGAAGAACTAGAGCTACTAACCCTGACGAAAACTTTTTGAGACTATAAGCAAGAAATACCTGCCCCAATACTTGGCTAACTATAGTTAGAGAAATTACAAATACCCACCCGTTTACTGAATAGGGAAAAACTCTATCTTCGGTGAACAGAAATATAGGCAAGGTTAACAAAGTTCCTAATCCACAATACCAGAAAATTATAGTTGTTGCGATAAACTTAGTTCTCAGTTTTTCTACAGTTAGCAGGTATGCAGCTTCCAAAATTCCTGCTAGTAAAGCTGCAGCGTCACCTTGAATCTTGCCAGCACCAGTTTCCAGCTCGCCCACTCCCATAGCAGCTACACCCCCAATGGCAATTACCATTCCAAGGAGGAATTTGTTATCAAAACGCTGACCTAAGAGCAGCCAAGCAAAGAGGCAGGTAAATATTGGCTTCAAACTAATCATTAGAGTAGACATCGCGACAGTGGTTTGACTCAGAGACCAAGACCATGAAATTTGGAGAGCAAGATAAAAAATAGTCATTGCCAGCAATAACCATAAATCTTCTGGAGTGATATCTAACTTTTGTTGTGCAGGTTTGTTAGCAGAAAGTCGATGACGCACTGCATTGATTCCATTCCCAAATCCGAAGACAATAGTAGCCAAGAGCAATCTGTCAAAGACAGTCGCTATAGGACTGATTTCCTGTTCACACAGTCGGATAAAGATCGCAGCATTAGCATAAGCGAGTAAACCAGCAAATAAAGAGGCGCTGGCTGCTAGATTTCCTGTTGAAAAAGTATTTTGTTGTGATGCTTCCTGTTGATTGGTCATTTTCTGATTTAGAAGTTTTGACTTGTGAACAAAAGATCAGGACTTAGGCAAAATATTAAGTCATACACCATCTGTAGGGGCGATTCGCTTGCTCGCCCCTACAATATATGGTGGTTCTGCGTAAGTCCTGAAGATCAAAAAACTCCCTCAAATCAGATACTATTGAGGGAGGATATTTTTCTATAAAATAATCAACTTTTTGGCTATAGCTACTACTATTTTTGAATAACAGGAGCAAGAATTGTTTTGTACTGATAATATTTGCAATCTGAAGGAGGATTCACGTTGACAATATTAATATCAAACTTAGAAAACTGAGCTTCTTGAAGTAGTGGTATTTGAGTTTTATTAAAAAGCTCATAATCATCTGGATATTGGCTTTTAAGATTTCCCCAAGAAGTTAAGTTGCAGTAAGTGATAATTCCATTGGGTTTCAGCAGACGATAAGCTTGCTTGAGAAATCCAAATTGGTGTGTATGCAAATCTTCTTCGGAAGTAGGATAAGTGTCATAAAGAATCCCATCGAAACTAGCATCTGGTAGAGTAGGGATAACATCTTCCCACATTCCAAATAAAGGAGTAACTTTTTGAGCTGCTGTCTTTTGAAATTCTAAGAGGCGTTGGAATACTCCTTCATTCCCCTCAATTATTGTATGCTCAAGTATGGGGAAACTTTGAACAAAGGAGGCTGAAATTCCCATCCCGAAACCTACTTCTAGAACTCGACCACCATTTTTAGTGGCAATAGAGGCAAGTTCTTTCATGTAGGGTTCTTCCCAACGCTCCATAACAGGATGCCCCAGGATAGTTAGTTTCGTATCTTCTTCGGAATATTCAGCAGATGCTGTATCCCAGTTTGATTTGCTGTTCCCTTTAGGGGTGTATCCTTTGAGTGATTCATTCATAACTAAAAAATATCAGAACTTAAGCTACTAAATACCAAGAAAACTATAGCACTACAAAAAAGTGTTAAAAAAACCACTTTAGCTAAGTGCTAATAGCTATAAATTTACCGAAAAATCAAGGTTGAAAGTCTCTCCTTGAAAGGAGACAAAAGAAAAAAAAAATTCCTTTTAACCAATCTTCTTCTTTTTAAGAAGAGGTATAGTAATCAGGAATGAGATGTGAGAAACCCCTACGATAAAATATTACAAATTCTCACAAATGACAACTGATTGCTAAATTATTAATTATTAATTATTAATTATTAATTATTGAAAGCCCTATTTCCTAATCAGTTGGTTCGGCAAACCCATAAGATTCTAGTTGACTGTTGCGCCTGACATCGCAAGTAACACAGTGAAATGAACCACCAAAAGTATAGACATGACGGAAATCAACAGGAATTACTTCAAAGCCTAAATCTTTGAATAGCTTATGGATGGGTTCTTCTTGCCTTTCTACAATAATCCGTTCTGGATCTAAAATCAGAATATTCATGCACAGCCATTTACTGGACATATAAAGTGGCCAGTCATCGGGGATAGTAGGTTGAGTTGCTTCCACAACATCCCATCCAGCTTTCTTGAAAATATCAATTTGCTTGCAAGGTCTGTCAGGATTGGTTAAAACTAATCCAGGTTTAAGAGGA
>NZ_JAAHHT010000004.1:22690-80093 GCF_010672085.1 Okeania sp. SIO3I5 | reverse complement strand
CCCGACTCCCCGACTCCCCGACTCCCCGACTCCCCGACTCCCCGACTCCCCGACTCCCCGACTCCCCGACTCCCCGACTCCCCGACTCCCCGACTCCCCGACTCCCCGACTCCCCGACTCCCCGACTACGGAACTAACCTACTGACAATTACCTGATAACGTCTCTCATCCAAACCATCACCATTGTAAGCGAGTTCAGGATCAACCATTTGTTTCATCTGAGAAATTCGCGCGGATGTTGCTGGATGAGTGCTAAGAAAAGATGGTGGCGAATTTTTTCTCAGCAATTTTTGCATAAATGTAATTGCACCAGATTGAGCATATCCCGCTCTTCCCAAGGTTTCAATACCAACTTGATCCGCTTCAAATTCTGCGCGCCTACTTTTGGGGCGACGTAATGCTAATTCTACCCCCACTTGAACTGCCACACTCTCATCTACACCTGCTGCAGTAGCTAAACCCTGTGCTAATAATGTTTGACGTAATTGTTTCACTGCATGGCGTTCAGTAATATGAGCAATTTCGTGGGAAACAACACTAGCTAATTCTGCTTCATTATCGGCAGCTTTCATTAAACCAGTATGTATATAAACAAACCCTCCCATAGTTGCAAAAGCATTTATACTATCATCCTCGACTACCTGAAAAGTATAAGGAATATCCGAGCGAGGACTTGCTGCAACTAATCTTTCCCCAATTCTAGTAATATATTCGTTTGCTTCGCGATCGCCATAAAGTTTAACATCTCCGCTTCTCAATAACTGTTGATTAATTTGTTTACCTAGTTCAACTTCTTGATCGTCAGACAGGTTAGAAATTGACATCATTTGAACACCCTGGAAAATTAATTCTCTCCAGGGAATAGCTTGAGTGGGGGATGCTGTACCTGCACATAAACCAGCAGCAACCATTAGAGATATTAAAGGATATGATATTCGACGATAGGAAGATTTAGAAATCAAGGATAATTTTTTCAACATGGACTTTTTTACTAAGAGGTACTAAATTTTGCACTTATTAATATGTCATAAATTAGCAAATAATGTTTTGCCAATCTTATTGTTAACTACAAAAGTTATCTACAGCTTTTCCGCAAAGCTAAAAGTTTATTTTTTATGGAAGATAAGGGAGTTTACCTACCGGATATCAAATCCGGTAGCATTGGTGTAAAAAGAGTGTGGGAAGGGTGGGAAGTGTGGGAAGGGTGGGGAGATTATAGAAAGATTTGGTAATGGTTGAAGATGGAACATTTTTTTCTACTGAATTAAGCGGATTTGATATAACAAACTTCCTTATCTTCACTCTTTAAACTAATTTTTACTTTAACTCATGGTTAACCTACTTAAGAGGATGTTTTTTTGTAGGAGTATCATTAATTTAATTTACTACATCTTTTTAGCTATGGAAAAATGATCGTAATACTATTTATTATGAATTTATGTACATTGTATCAAATAGATAGTTTATGTGGTAAATATAAAAAAAGTGAGTAATTTTGTTTTGATGTTGTATCCAGACAACTAACTATATACTATTATGGTTACCAAACCTTCCACACCTCCCACACCTCCCACACCTCCGACGCCTCTCACACTTCCCACAACTCCCACACCTCCCACACCTCCCACACTTCCCACACTTCCCACACCTCCCACACCTAATATTCTGGAGGAGTATCAAAAGCTCATCTGATAATCAGGCGATTTAATTTTGAGTAGTTTACTTTTGTAAAAATTAAGTTATGAAGTTATGAAAATTTTGGATTCTCAAGGACGATTATTTGGTAAAATTAGTGTCTTAGACGTTGGCGCCGTGTTAATAATTTTCATGGTATTATTGGGAATATTTGTCTTTCCTGGTACTAACAAAAATTCTGTTGCTCAAGTGGGTAATATTGTGACTAAACCAGTTGAAGTAGATGCTATTGCTCTAGGTTTAAAAGGTCGCAACCCAGAAAATTTATTAAAGGAAGGGGAAAAAACTCAATTAATTATTCGGAATCAACCTTATGGAGAAGTTGACCTAAAATCTGTAAAATTCTTGACTCGAAAAGTGGCAGTTCCTCAACCGGATGGAACAGTAAAAGCTTTACCCGATCCTAGAGAGAAAGAATTATTTAGTCGGAATGTTTTATTAACATTAGAAGGTCAAGGTAGAGTTACTAATGATGGTCCTGTTTTAGGAAATATTAAAGTAAAAATTGGGATGACAATTGAGTTGGAAGGTAGGGATTATAATTTTAATGCTAGTGTGATTGATGTGCGAGTAAGGGAGTAATTAATGGATAATGGATAATTACCTCAAGGAAAACCATCGGATTAAATATAAGGAAATATCCTAGCACTTTTTTTTCTCTTGAAATAGAAGGCTTTATACCTTTGTTTTTCGGTAATTTATATTCATATCCGGTTGAATAATTGGGTGCATCTCAATATTTGCAAAAATACTTTTTTTCTATTCCCAGTTAAGAGTTAAGTGTTTCCTAAAAGCAATAAATTTTTGGCTTTTTTCATGTATTGAGATGCACCGGAATAATTAGAGTTTTGGGGGAAAGGAGCTGACAGAGGTAAGTCTTTAACAAAGGAATGAGTAATATCATGTCCGGTTGAATATTTACAATGCATGAGGAAGTAAGGCAGAAGGTTTTTTTCCAATTCAGGACTAATTCTATACACAAACGATGCTACCGGACATGATATAATTACTTTTATTCAGTATAAAATCTCAACAAAAAAATGCTTTTTTATACCTCAAACTTCCTCTTAGCCAATCCCTCTATTACAGAAGAGGTAATTATTAATTATTAATTATTAATTATTAATTATTAATTATTAATTATTGAACTACTTAGTTGCTACTACTGCTAAATTCCAAGCAAATCTTTTCATTAAAGGCAACTTTTTTAACACCACATCTAACTTTTCTAATCTGCTATAAATTGGTTCTAATCTTTGATTTTCAATAATAATTTTCTTCCAATAACGTTCTTGATTTGGATCAATTTTTTCAATTAAATAAAAATTGATAAAAATCCACAAAGTCGCCAACCAAAAAGTATCATAAGCTGTTTCTGAATAGAGAGATTTGACAAAATCAATAATATTAATATCCAGAGGTGTTTCATCCTCAGTTCTCACTTTTGTCGCAATGCGTCGATAAACATTAATAACTGGATTATGTTTCAACGGTTCCCAAAAACAAGCTTTGCCACCTGGTTTAAGAACTCGGTGCATTTCCCTAATTGCTAATGTCGGATTTGGTAAGTGATGAAGTAAGTTAGAAGCGTAAACAAAATCAAAAGTATTATCGGGAAATTCTAATGCCATAGCATCCATAACTTTCCCTTCAACTTTTACACCATTTTTTTCTGCCAAATTAACAGCAACATCTACCATTCCTGGAGAATAATCTGTCGCTAAACACCGCGCTCCTTTTTTTGCAAAATAAACACTATTTTCTCCGGCACCACAACCTAAATCTAACAAATATTTATCTGTTAAATCTCCCATTTGTTTGAGAATAAATCTATTTTCTGGTGCCGTACAACTTTCAAAATAATCAACTACTCGGATACCTTCAATATCAATAGTTGATGCCCAGATATCGTGGAATTTTCGTTCTTTAGCTAGTATTTCATCTTGCATTTTTTTTCTCTCACAATTACAGCAATGCATGAGGATAGTGAAGTACAGTGTAACACAGTCTTCAAGGCTGTAACAACCTGGAAGATTGTCTTACCACTTATTACTAACAAGTTTCCAGCTTTTAACAAATAGTAAAGCTTTGTACCTCACGCGCCTCCGAAACTGCTGTAAATAAAATAATATTGCAAATATTTTTTTTTAAATCTGTAATAGACATCTCCGAAAATTAAAAATCAAATCAATTCTCATCCATAAATTATCTATTCTTTCTTCCTGTTCCCTGTTCCCTGTTCCCTGTTCCCTCTTTTCCGGAGATGTCTAATAAATATCCTGGTTTGACAGTACCCTTAATTGTTGCTGTTACGCCTAAACCATCGCGGGATTGAAAAATTAATTTAGGTCGAGATTTTTCTTGAGGATAAATAACATTAAAGACATTACCAGTTGTTAATTGAGAAATTTGTTTTACATCTAATCCTCCTAACCAAACTTGAGCTTGACTACCCTCAACTTTCGTAACTACTCCATTAGCAACTGGATAATTATTTTCAGTCAAATATACACTTTCATTTTCTAATTTAGTACCTGGTTTTACTTCATAAAGTGGGTTTGGTTTTAAGCTAGCTGGAATTTGTTTGCTAGTGTAGGCGATCGCCTTTTTGGGCGTACCTGTTTCTTGCCATAAATATAGTGTAAATAAATAGCTAAAAATTCCGGCATAAAAATCAATAATTTTCCGTTCTTGCGCCAGTTGAAAAGGTTGAACAGAAGCAATAAAAACTCCTTAGTGAAACCCAACAAAGCTTGATTTTGGTTAGGTTTTTTTATGATTGTTGGGTTTCGTCCCTCAACCCAAGCTACACTTATTATTATTTTGATGCTTAAATTTCTACAGAATTTTCTGTTAACCACCTCCCTAAAGATTCTTGATTTTCTTCTCCAGTTGCTAACTGTTCCATCATTGTTACAACTTCGGCTTCGGGTACTTCTAATAAATAATTATTTACCCCTAAAAAAGTATACATAACCATAAAAGCTGTTCTTTTATTTCCATCAATAAAAGGATAATTTTTAGCTAGACTATAACCATAAGCTGCAGCAAGTTCAAATAAATTCGGTTCACCATAAATAAACAAATGTCGAGGTCTAGCTAAACTAGCAGAAAGTAAATTTTTATCTCTAATTCCTGGACTTCCTCCATGTTGAATAATTTGGTCTGCATGAATAGCTTTAGTAATAATTTCGTCTATCCAAACAGGTTCCTTCATTATGCTAATTCTCGTAACGCATTTTTATATTTTTCACTGCCTTTTTTATAAATAGCCATAGCTTCTTCAAAATTACCTTCGTTGGTTCGATCAGTTTCTATTTCTTGCCTTTCAGAATCTTCCGGCAAAAGAATAATAACTCGGACATTTGTAGGAGTATTTATTTCTAGAGGATGTTCTAAAATTAGATTTCCCTGATCATCAATTTTACCGTTAGTTTCGATTGCTTTCATTAACATTAGATAAATTATAGCGTTGGCTCCCGCAAGTGCGGCAGCTATATCGCTTGTCAGTCCAATAGTAACTTTTGGCTGGTATTCTATTGCACTATTTTAGGTGAAACAGTCCACTACAATTTTGCTACTAGACTTATAAACTCAGCAGATAAATAGGAGCGATCGCCAAAATAATCCATAATCATCAAAACAATTTCACCGCCAAAAATTATGATAATTATCTCCCAGCAACCGCCCCCACTTTCCCAACTATTCCTAACTTTAAAAATCCACCGTTAAAGGCGCTCTTGGAAAAGGAATCACATCTCGAATATTCCCCATTCCTGTCATAAACTGCACCACTCTTTCAAATCCCAAACCAAACCCCGCATGAGGCACAGTACCATACCTGCGCAAATCTAAATACCACCATAATTCCTCCTTATTCATCTCCTGTTCATCTATCCTTTTCTCCAAAATATCCAAACGTTCTTCCCTCTGAGAACCTCCAATAATTTCCCCTACTTTCGGCACCAAAACATCCATTGCCCTAACCGTCTTACCATCATCACTTAACCGCATATAAAAAGCCTTAATTTTTGCCGGATAATCAGTTACAATCACAGGTTTTTTAAACAACTCCTCACACAAATAACGTTCATGTTCCGACTGTAAATCTAAACCCCATTCTACGGGATATTCAAACTTTTTATCCGTCTTTTCCAATAAAGAAATAGCTTCAGTATAAGTAATCCTTTCAAAACTATTATTAATAATCGTATCCGCTGTTTCCAAAACAGTTTTATCAATCCGTTTATTGAAAAATTCCATATCCTCCGGACAACCTTCCAAAACAGACTTAAAAATATGTTTCAAAAATTCCTCAGCCAAATCCATATCCCCTTCCAAATCACAAAAAGCCATCTCCGGTTCAATCATCCAAAACTCAGCTAAATGCCGAGAAGTATTAGAATTTTCAGCTCGAAAAGTCGGACCAAACGTATAAACATTACTAAAAGCAGTTGCCATAATTTCCGCTTCTAACTGCCCACTTACTGTTAGAAAAGCCGACTTTCCAAAGAAGTCTTGACTAAAATCAACATCTTGTTTTTCTGTTAAAGGAACCTTCTTTAAATCGAAATTAGTAACAGTAAACATTTCCCCCGCACCCTCACAGTCACTAGCAGTAATAATAGGAGTATGAACCCACAAAAAACCTCGTTCTTGAAAAAATTGATGCACAGCATTAGCACAAGCATTTCTCACCCGAAAAACCGCTCCATAAGTATTAGTTCGTCCTCGCAAATGTGCAATAGTGCGGAGAAACTCAAAAGAGTGACGTTTTTTCTGCAAAGGATATGTTTCAGGATCGGCATCACCATAAGCGATCGCACTTTCTGCCTTCAGTTCAATTCTTTGCCCCTTTGCTGGCGACTCTACCAAAATACCAGTCACTTCTACCGAGGCACCAGTATTCATCTGCTGCAAACTTTCCTGATAATTTGGTATATCAGGATTTAATACTACTTGCAAGTTAGCCAAACATGAACCATCATTAACTTCTACAAAAGCAAATTCTTTCAACTCTCGCTTAGTGCGTACCCATCCTTGAATTGTTACTTTGGTATCAGGTTTACCGCTTCTTAATATTTCTGCAATTCGTTGCTTAGTCATTTATTTAATGCTGTCTATTAGACTTACTATTTTGATTTATTTTTGGTATTATATCAGACCCGGTAGCATTGGTATAATTAGATAGTTAATCTAGGAGTCAGGAGTCAGGAGTCAGGAGTCACGAGGGAAGAGAACTTAGAAGGATTTACTCTTTGCTGAAAATGAAGATTTTTTTATACCGAACCCAAGTGGATTTGATATTATCATAGAATTTAGCATAAACTATCAATCAAATAAAGTTTTTCTTTGTCAAGAAAAGCTCTAGAAATCAGCCTTTTTGGCCATCCCTAGAACTTCAGCTATATTCAAAAGACTTCTTGCATAAGTCAGGGAATAGGGAATAGGAAATAGGGAATAGGGAGATGAAATTATTTATTTCAGCTCTTACAGCGCTTTTCTTTCTTGATGAACCACATCTTCACAAGCAAAACATTGTAGGGACGTTCCATGGAACGTCCCTACTGTGGTTGACCCACATGAAAACCGCTGTAAATTGATTTACAGTGCTGTTCAGATTGATGAACCACATCGCCATAACCGAAATCCTGTAGGGGCGATTCGCTTGCTCGCCCCTACTGTAGCGAATCGCCCCTACTGCAGCGAATCGCCCCTACTGTAGTCTACCGTGCAGGAAAACCGCTGTAATTAAAAATTTGGCAAAGGTCTAAAAAAACCTAAAATTTTAAGTCTTCCAACTATCACTCTGTTTGAGCTTTAACAGTAGATTTGCTGGAGGTGGCAAGGTAAACACCCAACAAAATTACTGCAAAAGCGATCCAGTTCAACCAACCTAGCTGTTCGGAGAAAATTATCCAAGCTAAAATAGCACTTAAGACCGGATCTATGAGGAAGGCAAGGGCAACTAAGCTAGAGGGTAACTGCTTGAGACTATAAAGTATAAATACCTGAGAAGCAGTAGTGGCGGCTAGAAGAATCAGGAAAAGCCAACCCATCCAAGAATAGGGAAAAATGCGATCGCTACCAACGAAGATTAAGGGTAAAGTTAATATCAAGCTAACTGTATAGCGCCAAAGTAATAGAGTTGTTGCCGTCCACTGAGTTCGCAGTTTTTCTGCAAGCATCAAGTAAGCAGCCAAAAAAAATGCCCCTAGCAAGGCAATGGCATCGCCTTGTAGGTAAAGTGCGTTTTCTGAGAAATCCTTGACTCCCAAGGTACAACTTCCGATGATTGCGATCGTCATCCCAATGCCAAATTTTAGATCGAAGCGTCTACCCCAAATTAGCCATTCTAAAAAACAACTAAATAAAGGAGTCATACTAAAGGCAAGAGCTGAATTGGCAATTGAGGTTTGAGTTAAAGACCACGCCCAAAGTAGCATAGCAGTAGCACCCATAGTTCCCATTGCTAGCAACACCCATAGCACTTGAGCTGTATATAGCGGCTTTGCTTCAACTTCCTTGTCAGACTGTGGAGAGCCTGCTATTTTAACTCCATTCCACAGCCCCATGATAGCAAGAGTAATCCAGAAGCGATGAAAGATTGCGACATTTGGACTGACTTCGCTTTCGCTCAGTCTAGTTAGAATCGGGGTGAAGGCTTGGATCATTAAACCTAAGAATAATGAGGCGATCGCCATCCCCACAGGTGTTCCCAAGGATTGCTGTTGCCAATATTTCAGTTGATTAGTCATATCATGTCCGCCTGAATACTTAGGGTTTGCGCTCAAAAGTCTTATGGGTGAAGGTAGGAGACTCGAGACTCGAGACTTGAGACTGGAGCAATGGGGTAGGGACGTTCGCATTTTTGTTATGCAAAGTCCGAAGGTATTATAACACTTCCATGAAGAGCGGATTTGATATCAGCTATAAAGATCGTAAATGATTTGTGAAAAAAAATTGTAGGAGTTTGGTCTTTTCATCCCATTTCCACTTGGGTTGAGCAACCAAATCCCCGCCCAATCAGGCGGGGTTTAATCAAAAACTCGCCCTTCTAAGGCGAGATTTTAAACCCCATTTTCTGGTAAATCTTCAATATTATTCTATAGTAATAGATTGAGGACCTTCACTGTTGCTATTATCTGCTTCTGTAATAGAACCGTTAGTTGGAGTATAACCATTCTGCTGATCAAGCCAAGTTTTAACAGGATCATCATTAAGATTTAGTCGAAGTATACCAGAGAAAAATCCTCCGAAGAAGGCAATTGGCTGTTCGATCAATTCTTTTACAACTGGGGTCAATTCATCTAAGAACATAAAGTTTTTCCTCTTGCTAATACTATATTTCTAAGGAAATAAAATTTTTACTCATATTCTAATGTAGCGAATATGCAAGTATCATTTATCGAATAATTAATAATTAATAATTATTAATTAAATAATTCACCTTTAAAGCTTTCCCATCCTCCCCATCCTCCCGACCCTACCCACAAGGTTTTCAGGAGTTCCTGATCAGGGATAGCTTTTACGGAGAGGTAATTATTAATTGTTGATTGTTAATTGTTAATTGCTGAAACTAGCTGTCCAGCGCTAACTTGGCCTCCTCAGCCACCTGCTCAACTCCATCGCTAGCCAACTCTGCTATTATTTGTTTTGCTTCTGGACTTCCTAACCTATGTAAAGCTTGTACAAGTCTATAGCGGATTTGCCAGTCACTATGGACAGCAAAGGGTTTTAGTAAAGGAATAGCTTCTAAATTTCCTAGTTCCCCTAGGGCACTAATGGCCATAGTCTGTATTAGTTCATTGTCTGATTTCAGAGCATCTTCTAGTAAAAATAATGCTTTTGGTTCTCCCATTTCTCCTACTGCTGCTACTATACTCAGTTTTACTAACCATTCTGGACTATCCCGGTATACCTGTTGTAGGTCATCAAAAGCTTGAGTTATTTTTAATGCTCCTAGAGCATCTGCTGCCGCTGCTTGGACATCTGGTTCGGGATCGTTCAGCAGACAGTCAAGTAATATTTCTTGGGACATTGTTAAGTTTTGTTCTCCCAAACTTGACATTTGGCTCACGGCAGCGTAACGAACACGAGTATCTTTGTCTTTAATGGGAGTTTGAATTAATTCAAAAGCGAGCGCTGGTTCTATTTGACGTAATTGATTAACTCCGCGCAGGCGATCGCCTAATTCTTTAGATATTAGTAGTTGCTGAATTGAATCTGGGGTAACACTCATTTCCATAAATTTATTTTAATTTTTTGAAGCTGCTCAGTATGAGGCTTAATATTATTAGACGTCTCCAATAATCAAAAATCAAATCAATTATCGCACATAAATCATCAATTATTTCCCCCCTATTCCCTACTCCCTATTTAATTAATTATTATATTTGTTTATTTCTGATCCCTTACTACAAATTGTGTTGAATACAATCAAACTCACTCAGTTGCCATAGCTCTAATAATGTCACCACGAGTTAGTATACCAATAACTTTGTCATTTTCATCTAGCACTGGCAACCGATGAATATTACGTTCGTGCATAAGTTTAGCTGCCGTTGAAAGTAATTGATCAGGTGTAGTAGTTAGAGGATTTTTAGTCATTACATCCTTAACAGTTTCTCCTAAAGCTTTATGAATTTCTTTTTCATAACGAGCTGGATTTTCTAGGAAGATAACACTATCTAGCAACATAATATAAGGTGGAGGAGTAGCTCCACTTTCTTGCCACATTAAATCTGTTTCTGATACGATCCCAACTAACTTTCCGTTTTCATTAACTACAGGAAGACCACTAATACGTTGTTCTGCCAAAATTTTAATTGCTTCTTTCAATGGCATTTCTGGCTTGACGGAGATTGGATTGTAGCTCATAACGTCTGATACAATTTTGTTGGTCATACTTACCTCTGAATTTTTTTTCTGGTAGATTTAAAAACGATCTATAAATTGACATCCTCTCGACTCTGCTATAAGGAAGAAAGTGCAAAATTTCTATTAATCACGACTTAGGTTTCTGCTTTGTAACAGATACATCAAGCCCGGCAATCCCCGGTAAAAGTCTGGAAAACCGTTCATAGCAATGTGACGGCAGAACCATCGACATTGGCGGTATCTCGCAATGCTTTGAGGAATATCCCCAAAGCGCCGTTCCAATCTCTCGGCATTGAGTGACCGCAGTGCGGACATTTAAAATGCTTTGAGCCTAATTCGTTTTGATGAACATTACCACACTTTGTACACCCATCAGCAACGCCAAACAAGATTACTATCTTCTGGTCCGACTCAAATTGGCTATCCTAATAGGACGCTCAGTTAGCTGGATAGGGTAGGACTTCCCCCCAAGAAACTTAAATCAAAGCTTACAATACAAAATAAAGCGATATTAAAAATTTTTAACTAATGTCAACATCTGAAGGCCAAAAATCAGAAATTAGTTCTGGCGAGCGCCATATATTTGTTTGCCAGTATCATTCTTGTCTCCACCAAAACTCTCAAGAAGTCCTCAAAACCTTTGAGGCTGAGACAAAAAATTTGGTTGGGGTCAATATTGAGCCCAGTAGTTGTCTTGGCCAATGTAGCATCGGCCCTACAGTCAGAATTATTCCCGATGAAATTTGGTATTACCGAGTCCAACCCGAGCATATACCATTAATAGTTAGACAACATCTCAAGGGCAATAAACCTATAGATGAGATGCTCAACCCTAGAATTCATCCTCGCTTTTAGTAAATAATAAAAAATCAAAACTTAGGTAATACCAAAAAATCAATCATTATTTTTAATAATTCATTGGCAAAGAGTAGAATTATATCATGTTCGCTTGAATACTTATAAATAATTATCAAGGAGTCAGGAGTCGTAGGGGTTTTCCGGCCGTTTGCTTCGCATAACTATCGTTAACGCCCGTACAGAAGTCAGAATTCCTGGAGAAAGGAGTTAGGAGAAAAGTAGAAGTGTAATATCTTTTCCCTACTGTCAGAGCTGAAATTTCATTCATAACTGATTATCCGAACATGATATTACTACTTATTCGGTTGAACTCTATACCTATAGTTTGTGGGCGGAACATTAACTTTCTGTGCAAGTACACATTGAAACGGGTGAGTAATGAAATCATTTGCACTCACCGATGGCAAATATCTAGCGCGTGTCTAGTTTTCAAGAAGGTGAGAAAACCCATTCTTGAATTAACTTATTAACTTGTTCAGGAACTTCGTCATGGGGACAATGACCTGCTTTTAAGAAGTATTCTGTTAATTGAGGATAATATTTACGAAACTGGGCACTTCGAGTTTTGGTATTGATCCAAGGGTCAGCTTCTCCCCAGAGCATTAGCAGGGGACAGTTTAACTGACCTAACAATTCATCTACCTTCTGGCCAGATGGTGTCTTGAATATAGAAGCAAACACTTTAGCTGCACCAGGGTCGCAAGAAGGTCGATATATATCTTCTATTAGTTGATCTGTAACAGCACTTTGATCTAAATAAACTTTCTGTAGTGTTTTTCTAATAGTGCTACGTCGTCGCGTCCATTGAAACAATAAAAAACTAGGTAAGTCTTGCCAAAGTAACCACTTTGTGCTTTGAGAAATAACTTTTTTCCACAAGGGAGGTTTAGGAGTAGGTTGGGATTCGGTAAATGGTCCGGCGCTATTAATAAGTATTAGACCAGCTACAGAAGTTGGATATTGAGCTGCTACGCATAATCCTACATAGCCTCCAAGAGAATTTCCTGCCAAGACTACCGAGCGACCAATGACTTCGGTAATAAAGTCATTGATCTGTTCTTGCCATAGTTGACCACTATACTGCCAATTTGGTTTGTCTGAACGTCCAAATCCTAGTAAGTCAAGAGCCCAAACTTGAAAAAACTGGCTTAGACCTGCAATATTTTTGCGCCAATGGTCTGTAGATGCTCCAAAGCCATGTATTAATAGCAAGGGTGGATTGGCCTGGTCAGACTGACCTGCACATAAATAATAAATTGGCCGATCCCGCCATTGCCAATAATTACCAGGAAGTGTAGCTGTGGTCAACTCCGATTTAGTTAACATACATTAAAAAAAATTATAAACATTTATTAAATTACATCAAGTATTATATCAAAAATTCAATGGGATCGAATAATCTTATTCACAAAATGTTGATTATTAATGATCCCAATAAAAATATAAGGAATCAGGATACAGGATATCAAAATCAATCTTTGTCTTTTGGTTCAAACCCAACTAATTGTAGATAAAGCAAGTCAGTGTGGGGATATTTAATATCATGTCCGGTTGAATAGTTATAAATAAAAATTGAGGAGTCAGGAGTCAGGACTCAGGAGTCAGGAGGGAAGAGGAGAGAATTTTACAGCGCTTTTCTTTCTTGATGAACCACATCGTCACAACCAAAACCCAGTAGAGACATTCCATGGAACGTCCCTAAATAGGGTCTACTCAACTGAAAAGCGCTGTAAGTTATAAAGAGGAGAAAGTTTTTTGGTCGCGTAAGCGGAAGGTCGTTCTATCACGCTCTGATCCGGACATGATATAGAATCCGGTTATATAGTATATGTTCATTATTAAATCGGACAATCGGACCATCTCCCCCAACAATACACTCTTGTATTCAACTGGATTTGATATTACTCCTTACTCCTTACTCCTTACTCCTTACTCCTTACTCCTTACTCCTTACTCATTACTCATTACTCATTACTCATTACTCCTCAGTAATACGATAACTAATTACCCGGATTCTATATGATATAACTGCCCTTAACAAAGTCATAAGTCAGAAATCAGAAGTCAGAAGTTGTTTTTGTAACGGGGATGCGCGAGGGACTCTCCAAAAAGATTTCGCTGATCGAGGCGGGGTGGCGCAACCCAATTATTTTGATAACTTCCAGTCAGGAGTTAGCTCTACAGGGTTTGGGAAAATAGTTCAACAGCCTCAAAATGCCTCAAACGCTAGATAGATAACTCAACGGGTTGATGAGAAGTAAAACCTTTACTCTGTAACCTTTTCATACTATTTTTCAAGTGCTTTTTTCTCAAGTCCCAATAGTAGATATTAGATACTTTCGTAGAACATCTCCAAGAATTTGCATTAATTCTGCTTAGGTACTTTATTTTTATTAAGAGTTTTGATACTATAAGAAATATGAGGGCAGCGATGCTCAAATCAAAGCTTTTTCAACTGTAGAGGAAATTCACAACTCTAGAAAAAAGTAGTTGGTGACTATGCTCTGTACAAAGGCTAAGGAGTTTTTTTAAGTGATTGCTATATCATCACGTCCACGTCAAATAGGTCAAAATTGGGTGACAATTAGCTTCGCTTCTACCCTCTATTTGTATCCGATCCTCGATCTGCTACTGGCGGATGTTCCTAAACACTGGCATCCAGAACTGCGATTAGGACTACAAGAGGCGTTAGTAAATGCGACAAAGCATGGAAACAATTTAGACCCCACCAAAAAAATTTTAGTCCGTTTTTCAATTGTCAAAGACCACTATTGGTGGATAATATCAGATCAAGGTCATGGTTTTAAACCACCTTGTAGGCCAAACCAAAAGAAGCAACTACATGCTGATTCTCCTGAAAAAGACACAAATTGTGAGGAGGAAAAAGAATGTGGTCGAGGAATATACATTATCTACCAGGTTTTTGATTATATTGAATGGAATTCCAAGGGCACAGAGTTAATGCTATGTAAAAAGGTAAGGAATAACTCTAGATTACCCTTGGTACGATGAATAATTAACTGCACTTAAACAGATTAATTTTTCTGAGAACCATGAGTGGGACAGGGCGGTGCTGATATAGATCGATCTAACCACCTGGTTGCTTGGTGTAGGCGCGCGATCGCTTCAGTGGGTTGACCCTTAATCAAAAAAACCAAGGCAGCAACAGTTAGCTCTAATGCACGAGCTTGGCGATTAGACTTGAGTCGATGCCAGTCTTTTTCTCGTATGGCAAGTCTTTCGGCTAATGCTTGGGCTAGCTCTAGCGTACTATAATCTTGTAAATTTCTATGATTAGAGGTGTCTACTTTTTTAGCCGTAGTTGTAGGGGTTGAGTTAGAGTTAAGCATATCTACTTAAATAATCTTTTCCAGTGAACTTACTATACTTAAGTATGCCAGGATGAATCCTTTTCCAGAACATTCTCCGAAAAAATTAAATAATGAGTGTTCAAATTATGCCCCAGTTAATCAGGACTCAGAAGTTTCAGGCATGGAACTGGGACAAGCATTGGCCGAGGTAGAGCGTAACCTTGCTGCTCTGAAAGAACGTTATTCTCAAGTTCAGTATTACCAGAAACGCAAAGTAGAACTCCAGCATCGTTTAGAAGAAGTACGACCGGAAGTACGTCGCCAAAAAACTCATAAATTGCGAGAAGAGTTACAACAGATACAGACAGAATTAGAAACAATAGAATTAAACCTAGAAAGCAGTTTATTTGGTTGGAATAGCATAAAAGAACCATTTTGGCAAGCTTTGAGATTCGGAGGTTTAGGAATTGTTATTGGTTGGCTTTTAAAATCTTGTAGTGGATAATGTCAAACTATTAGACTTCTCCAAAGATGAGTAACCCTTGACGGCCTCAGTTCAGATTAAAGAGTCTCTGTCTTTATCTGAAAGAGTATTCAATTGCGAACATTGTGGTTTCACTTGCGATCGCTTCGCAACGCTAGCGTGCGAACGAGATTTAAATGCTAGTTTAAATCGAGCTTACAGCGCTTTTCTTTCTTGATGAAGCACATCGTTACAACCAAAACCCTGTAGGGGCGATTCGCGTAATTAGGAGCAGTCCGTAGGAAATCGCCCCTACTTGTGGTCTACCAAAATGAAAACTGCTGTAGGCGGTCAGTATAAGTGATTATCCGAACATAATCAGGACTTACGCAAAGGCACTATATATGGTGTGCTGGTGCGTTACGCTAGCGCTAACACACCCTACCAGTAGCGTTCATGCGTAAGTCCTAATAATATTAGCCAATAGTTACAAATAAGAAAAAATAAGAGGGTGAGTTTCAACCCACCCTTTTACTATCAGTTGCTATTATAGCAGTCCAATTGACATACTCCCGACGTTGCCCTTACGGGACAACGCGGGATTCTTCAGTCTGGGAAACCCTGACCACTGCGCATGACAGAGGTGATGTCCTCCCCCTGTTTTGACTTTTACAATAACAAAATGCTCCTAAAAGTGTCAAGGGCATATCAACGTTTAGCTTATGAAGGTATCCGAATCCTGGCCCAGGCTTTCATCCCGACGCTCCCCTCCCCCCTTCCAAAGGGGGGTTAGGGGGGATGGAGAGCGCGGGACTTCCCGCCAGGAAAGTTATAGCAATCGAAGCAAAGATTAGGACATAATAGAGAAAAATTATCTAGGAAAGATTATGCCTTCTCCTTATAGCTATGACTTAAGACAAAAAGTTATTAAGGCCATTGATAGTGGCATGAGTAAAACTCAAGTAAGTTCTATATTTAAGATTAGTCGTAATACCATCAATACTTGGTTACATAGAAGAATAGAAACTGGGGATATAAAAGCAAAAACAGGTTATCAAAAAGGATATAATCCCAAAATACCAGACTTAGAACAATGAGCGAAAATTTGCCCAGATTAATGGCAGTAAAACTCAAAAAGAAATGGCTTCTGAATGGCCAGATAAGGTAAGCGATAGAACTCCGTTCCGCTACGCGATCGCACTATAAGTAAAGCCTTAAAAAAAATTGGTTATACAAGAAAAAAAAACTTACGGTTACAGAGAAAGAGATGAAGACAAAAGAAAAAAAAATAAGCGCCAAAATTTGCGATAAAAGGCCGGAACAGCTGGTGTATATAGATGAATCAGGTATGGATACTCTTAGAAGATTATGGTTATGGATGGAATGAATTAGGAAAAAGATATTACGATTTAAAGTCAGGAAAAAGAAGTTTAAGGGTAAGTATTATAAGTGGTTTGTGTGAGGGAAAATTAGTTGCTCCATTAACATTTGAAGGCTCTTGTAACCGTGTAGTTTTTGAAAAATGGTTGGCAGAAAAATTGTTGCCACAATTAAAAACAGGACAATTAGTAATATTAGACAATGCAAGTTTTCATAAATCTCCAAAAGTTAGAGAATTAATAGAATCAGTGAATTGTGAAATTGAATATTTACCACCATATTCTCCTGACTTAAATGAAATAGAATATTATTGGTTTCCAATTAAAAACCGAGTCAGAAAGTCAGAAGGAACAATAGAAAATTTTCGAGATAGAGTTGATTATGCTGTTAAGTTAACGTCCTAACCTTTGCTTCGATTGCTATAAAGGTCAGGAAATTACTAAATGCTGTTTGCGGAGCATTTTCGCAGGAAAAACTCAGTTATATCATGTCCGGATAATCAGTGATGAAAAAACCTTTTCCCTTCTAACCTTTTCTTTCCTCTCTTGGTGCGCATTCCCTCTCTTGGTGCGCATTCCGCAAGCGAGCTGTCGTCGTCGCGGGGTCGCACCGCTTGCGCCTGACGGCGACGCGGAGTCGCACCGCTTCTGCCTCCCCCCCCTTTCACTCGTGGAGTATGGGGGGATACCTTCTACCTTACCTCCTCATGCATTGTAAGTATTCAACCGGACATGATATTAGAGATTACTTCTAACTTCTGAGTTTCCCGCAGCGCTATACTATACTTTCGCAGGTTGACTCTGTTGCGGATGTATTTTCTCTACACCACTTTCCAAAGCTGCATACAACCGATTTAAAGCATTTACATAAGCTTCAGCAGATGCCACAATAATATCTGTATTGGCAGCATGACCAGAATACACCCGCCCTTCATGGCGCAACCGAATAGTCACTTCCCCAATGGCATCAATACCAGCAGTTACCGACTGCACAGTAAACTCAATTAAATCATTCGGCACATTCACTACTCGGTTAATTGCCTTGTACACAGCATCCACAGGACCAGTACCAATAGCAGCATCAGTCAATTCTTCTCCATCGGGAGTACGGATACTAACTGTGGCAGTAGGATGAGAGCGATCGCCACAGGTAACCTGCACCAACTCCAAACGGAAAAGTTCGGGTGGTTGTCGAACCTCGCTATTAACAATAGATTCTAAATCCCAATCTGTGATTTCTTTCTTTTTATCTGCCAAGTCTTTGAACTTGACAAACGCCTTATTAATGTCTTCCTCTGAAAGTTCAAACCCAAGTTCTTTCAACCGAGTCTGGAAAGCATGACGACCAGAAAGTTTACCCAAGACTATCTGATTATCTGTCAACCCAATTAACTGAGCATCCATAATTTCATAAGTCAGTTTATTTTTGAGTACCCCATCTTGGTGAATACCTGACTCGTGAGCAAAAGCATTAGCACCAACAATAGCTTTGTTTGGTTGCACAAACATTCCTGTCAAATTAGAAACCAGACGAGATGTTTTGTAAATGTGGTGCGTATCAATATTAGTCAGTGGTGCTTCTGACTCCGGTGGGCGACCAAAAAATGGATTGAAATATTGTCGCCGAACGTGCAGCGCCATAACCAACTCTTCCAAAGCAGCATTACCAGCACGTTCGCCAATACCATTAATAGTACATTCCAACTGACGAGCGCCATTTTTTACTGCTTCCAGGAAGTTAGCAACTGCCAAACCCAAGTCATTGTGACCATGAACCGAAATAATAGCTTGGTCAATATTCGGCACATTTTCCTTAATACCTCGGATGAGTGCGCCAAATTCAGCAGGAGTCGTATAACCTACAGTATCAGGAATATTAACAGTAGTCGCTCCAGCAGCGATCGCCTTTTCCAAGACTTGATAGAGAAATTCTGGGTCAGAACGACCAGCATCTTCCGGGGAAAATTCTACATCATCTACAAAAGTTTTGGCATAAGCTACCATTTCGGGAGCAATCTCTAATACTTCTGCTCTAGTTTTCTTAAGTTTATAAGCTAAGTGAATATCAGAGGTAGCAATAAAAGTATGAATACGTCCTTTAGCTGCTGGTTTAATTGCTTTACCTGCTGCCTCAATATCTGCACGGGTAGTTCTTGCCAAACCGCAGATAGTTGGACCTCCTTCTACACCTACTGTCTCAGCAATTTTTTGTACTGCCTCAAAATCTCCCGGACTAGAGTATGGGAAACCCGCTTCAATCACATCTACTCCCAGGCGGGATAGTTGCCGAGCGATGGTTAATTTTTCATCTATATTGAGAGCTGCACCAGGAGATTGTTCGCCATCCCGGAGGGTAGTATCAAAAATAATAATTCGGTCTTGACTGGTGGTCATTGTTTTTTTCCTTGTAGTTTAGAGGAATTAAGCTATAGCTTTTCTTATATCTTAAATTCAGAGAGTAGATTCAACAATTAACAATTAATAATTACCCCTTCTTAACTAAATGAAGAGAATTATTGGGTTAAAGGAAATTTTTCTCTTATTTCTCCCTATTCCCTATTCCCTATTCCCTATTCCCTATTCCCTATTCCCTACTCCCTATTTAGTAAGAGATACTGATAACTGATAACTGACTTTCTTGTTCTTTCTTCCTTCTTGCTTACCGAAAAATAAAGGTTTAAAGCCTCTCATGAGCAAGGAGAAAAAAGCGGTCGGCAAGCGGAGCATTCCGAAGGATGGGATGGCGAGGTTTCCTCGCCATATCCAATCGACCAAGAGAAGAAAAAAATTCCTTTTAACCAATCCTTCTATTACAGAAGAGGTAATTATTAATTATTAATTATTAATTATTAATTATTGAACCCTATTCCTAATATTCTGCTTTTTCTATTTGGTCACGAATATCATTTAAGTCTACATATTGGTCTGTAGCATTGCGCAATTCTCTAGCAATCATTCCTTCAGTTGATACAATTGTGATATGAGTGTTTTTAGAACGTAGTAATTCAATAGCTCTTTCAAAATCCCCATCCCCACTAAACAAAACTACTTCATCATATTGGTCTACAGTATTAAACATATCTACAACAATTTCAATATCTAAGTTAGCTTTTTGAGAATAGCGACCTGAAACATCATCATAATATTCTTTTAAAATTTTAGTGCGTACTGTATAACCCAAACTAATTAAAGCATCTCGGAATCCTCTTTGATCTTGAGGGTCTTTTAAACCTGTATACCAAAAAGCATTTATTAATTTTACTTCTGGTCTGTTGAAGTATTCTAATACTCTTCTCGGATCAAAAAACCAACCATTTTTTTGTTGAGCATAAAACATATTATTACCGTCAACAAATATAGAAAGACGGTTCATAGAATTTTTCATAGAAACTTAAGTTTAATATTGTTAATATTGATTTTAGATAATTTAGGCTAAATCTATTACAATAGGAATATTTTGATCATTAATGTAAGTCTGTTTAGTCTAAAAAAACTTACCGAATAATTACGGTTTAAAGCCTCTCCTTTAAAGAAGAAACAAGAAAATTTTTCCTTTGAGTCAATCTTCTTCTTTTCAAGGAGAGGTAATTATTAATTATTAATTATTGAAACTATTCCTTGCATATTTCATATTTAAACTGCCAAAAATTACCCTTATATTATAAACTGATAATATTTTTCTCTACCCAGAATTTTAATGAGTTTAACAGTTAAGTATTCTAGATTTCAGGCTTTTTTTTATAAAAATATGTTTTTTTTATACCTGTTATATTTATTGATCCCCTGCTGCATTTTCATACAAAACCTTAATTTTTCATCAAGGCCATAAGTTAATATTTGATTAATCTAATATCTAAAATTTAGCCAAATCAAAAATAATTGATTTAATATAGCATTACACATTAAGATTAGGACATTTATAAATCCTGTTTGCGGAGCATTTCTCTATCAGAAAAACCCTTTGAAACTCTACTATTCCCTATTCACGCTTCGCGTAGCGCTATAAAAGCTATGTATGCAAAATTATAAATATAGAAAATTTCGGGCAGTACATGCATTACAGCCCTAAAATCAAGGAATTAGTATAGATAAAAACTTGAACCGCTCAACTAAACTTACTCAAACTGAACGAGAAAACCTGAATGCTTAGTTGAACGCAAGTGGCTCAACCACTACAGGGTTAAACTGCAAACCCTTTATTCCAAGGGGAAAAGACCAAAGCGAATTACATGAATAATTGATAATTGATAATTGATAATTAAAGAGTTTTTTAAATCTCTAATTTTCTCTCCCTATTTCTATCTAACTCGTTCATATGCTCTAATTTTTAAGACTTTGCGCGTAGATTGATTCATCTGGATAGGGCAGTTTGGTTTCGGCATGCATGTCTTATGTTTATATTTGGGGATTTTGGGTTTTCCTGAAAATTTACTTGGTTGTTTTTTCCATTCTTTTAAAGCTGAAAAATAACCAGTCCAACTTTGATCTAATCTTAAACATAATTTGCTTACTTACCTTGGTAGGTAAAGCTTGATAATCGGAACATTTAGACACCTGGTGATCAAGTTCAGTAAAATTTAATTTCTTTTGTTCGGAAAAGAAATATTGACGATAATAATAGTTAGCTAAATTAAACAAATTTTTAGACAAAAAAGCCTTATGGTAACAAGCTGACCACAAATAATGTGATTTGTTGATAATATGACTTTCAACTAGCTTCATATCTTAATTGTAGCTGATAACGACTCAATGGAGGAACAACTGAAAAAACTTATTCATTTTAGCTTGATAGCTATATTTATGAGTAAATTTAAAGAACTTTAGACAAGTTTTCCCTTTCTGTATTTACCCCTGATAGATTATTGGAGAATTATATCTAAGCCTTCTTACTTTCAATTGCCCAACGAGCTAACTCTGTCCGATTATGTAGACCTGTTTTACCAAGCATATTACTCACATGACTCTCAATCGTTCTTTGACTAACTTCCATAATTTGTGCAATGTCACGATTAGCCATTCCTTTAGCTACCAATTGGACTACCTTCAGCTCTGTGGGAGTTAACTCTACATTTCGGCGCACCTTAATTGTTGGCCCAGCGCTTATACCGGAATTTTGATGTTTAATTAGGCGAGAAGCTTGTTTAAGAGAAGATTCTACTTGAGCCACAAGTTCTTCTGGTTCAAATGGCTTGACAATGTAGACATCAGCTCCAGTGTTGAGACCCTTAATTCGATCTTGACTTTGGCCCTTGGCAGATAAAAATAGGACTGGAACCCATTCTGTAGCTGTATTTTCTCTGATATGCTGCACCAGGGTGTAGCCATCCATTTCTGGCATCATCACATCACATATAATTAGGTCAGGCACTTGTTCTTCTAGAAGTTCTAGAGCTTCTCGGCCATTTTCTGCTGTTATTACTTGGTATCCACGAAATTCTAAATAATCTTTAACCAATAAGATTAAAGTAGGGTCATCATCAACCAACATTAACTGTTTCGTGTCTGTAATATTTATTCCCTTCATAATGAAGAACTCACTTTTTTGATTCCTACAAAAATTCATTTCACAGACGGGTTAACCCACGTCTTTCATTACATAACATACTTAGGAAGTAGGGTAGGTTGACCGAATAATTAATAATTAATAATTAATAATTAAATAATTCACCTTTAAAGCCTCTCCTTTCAAGGGGAAAAAGCGGTCGTTAGCGGAGCTTCCCGTAGGGTGGGATGGCGTTCGCGTAGCGTCCCGGAGGGAAGGTTTCCCGCTCTTGCAGAGCCGCTTCCTCTTACAGAGGAGCTGCGCTAACGTTAACGCCATATCCAATCGACCAAAAAAAATAAATTTTTTCCTTTTAGTCTTACCTCTCTCTTTTAGGGAGAGGTAATTATCCATTATCCATTATCCATTAATGAACACTTTCCCTGAAATTAATAATATATATTGTTACCCATATATGGTTGGACTGCATAATATGCTCAAAGGGAGTTGATCCCCTGTTTATTATAGATTATAGATTTTATACTTGCTCGATAGTCCGATAATTTAGGTAGATATAGCTAGATAATAGTTTTGTAGTTGGGGAAAATAGCTGCCACTACTTTTGATAATACTCTGCCCTGGCAGAGTTTAAATACGATAATTCAACTATATTCCCTACTAATAGTATCATAAACATTATATAGTGTTTTCAAGTGAGATGTAAATCTAGAGCCAGTTTTTTATAATAAAAAAACGCTGTATTGAGTACCAATTCTATTGTGTTTTTCAAAATTAAATACTATTTTTCATTTTTTACCATTGCCCATTCCCTATTCCCTATTCCCTTTTTAAGAGGACTCGGTTTCTGCATTTCAAATAAAAAGTCGATATACAAATACAGTTTTTATTAACTCAAAATTTGCCCTAGAAGGTAATAATTCGTATGCTTTTTTTTGATGAATTTTGCTTAGTTATTAAGTGACTATCTATTTTGGCAAGAGTATAAGAGATTCTTGGTAAAATAAGTATTAAGAGACTTGTTGAGCAACTAAATCTTAAAGTTGGTATTAGGCATAAGATTGAAATAAGTTTGCAGGCGCGGGGGTATGGGTATTGATACTCCTAAAGTTATGATCAAAAATAACTGACAAATAATTTTGTTTTCCCCTATTCCTTATTCCCTACTTCCTGAAAATTAGATGATGAAATAACCGTTGATTCTGGCAAAGGATGAGTCAGAAAAAGATATTCTTCTACAACTTGAGAACCAATGATATGTTCTTGAATAATTCTTTCAATCACAGGAGGAGTTGCAGAATGGTACCATATTCCTTCAGGATAAATAACTAGAATTGGACCCTGACAACAAACTCGTAAACAGTTAGCTTTAGTGCGAAATATACAGCCCGATTTACTAGGGTTAGGCTCATCAAGTTTTAATTCTTTTAGACGTTTTTTAAGATAATTCCATGCTTCTAAACCAACCTCTTTTGAGCAACATTTCGGTTTAGTTTGGTCAGCACAAATAAAAATATGTTTCTGAATTTTACTCAATCCGAGAGATTGGACACAACTGCCTAGGGACACTTGACAAATATCTGGGTCAATATTGTCCTGTTGAAAATCTGTTTGGGATTCGCCTATATGAACGTTAGTCCAATTAGCTTTTTCAGTTTTATCAAAAATATTATTATTTGTCATAAAGTTTCGATACACCTTTAATGTGGTTTTACTACAATAATCCCTGGTTATTTCAGTTATCAGTTATCAGTACCTCCAAGTAAACTATTGGGATTGAAATAAGGAATATTCTTGATCAAACAGGATTTGGTCGCCCAATCCTACCTCCTTGGAGGGATTGGGTTAGGGGTAACTAGACTTGTGGTTCCTTACTTCTGACTTATGGCTTCGTTAATTTATCCCCATTTATTTTTGGGTGAGTGAAATGTCTGATTGAGAATGTCAAATGAATTACATTTCCAGAATATCAAAAGTTTCACTCCCATCTTAATTAAGTCAAAAGTTAAAAATCAAAAGTCAAAAGTTATAACTAAGAAAGAATTGGTTAGGACGTAAACTGATGATAAATATCAGACTAGGAGATGTTTTTCTAACTGTTCCCTCTTCCCTGCTATATAACGAATATGAGCTATATCTATCTCCAAAAATGAAAAATAAAATCAATTCTTATCCATAAATTATCAATTATTTCCCCTCCTGGGAGCAGGATCAATTTATTGTCACGCCTAGAAAAAAGTAGGAGAGGGTGGGGAAGTGTGGGAAGTGTGGGAAGTGTGGGAAGTGTGGGAAGTGTGGGAAGTGTGGGAAGTGTGGGAAGTGTGGGAAGTGTGGGAGGTGTGGGAGGTGTGGCAGAAAAGTCCACTTTTATTCATGCAGCTTACGTATCCCCATCCTCCTCATCCTCCTCATCCTCCCCATCCTCCCCATCCTCCCCATCCTCCCCATCCTCCCCATCCTCCCCATCCTCCCCATCCTCCCCATCCTCCCCATCCTCCCCATCCTCCTCATCCCCTGTTCCCTGTTCCCTGTTCCCTGTTCCCTGTTCCCTGTTCCCTGTTCCCTGTTCCCTGTTCCCTGTTCCCTGTTCCCTGTTCCCTGTTCGCTGTTCCCTTTCTCTACAATAAATCACTACATCTACAGGACTACCACTTTTTGAACTTGAGCAACCTAAAAGCTTGCACTTTTTTTGAGATCAAAAATGCTAAAGCTTTTATTTGGTAATACTTTTAGAATTAATCAGAAAACCCTAATTAGGGTTTGAGGAATTCAAAAGTCAAAAGTAATATCACAGGACTTATATCAAATCCGGATAATTACTATACCCAAGTCATTGCGACTGGAACGGAGTGAAAGGAAGCAATCTCAGGGGTGCGCGGAAATTGCTTCTTATCGTCGCAATGACAACTGTTGAACCGGATTTGATATTACGTACCCAAACAAGAAACCGGGTTGATTATCTTGATTATTGTTTTTCACGAAATTTCCTTGATAAACCCGGTTTCTGCGTCAGTCCTAATCATTGCTTTTTTTCCCTTCTCCTCCTTGTCTTGTCACAACCAGAAAGTAAAAAAATCTACCCTTTAAGCACACCTCCGACACCTCCGACACCTCCGACACCTCCTATTCGAGTAGAGAAAACCCATTATAAGAAGATTTATTTGGCAATATTACTTCAAAATTCACTTGGTCTACCATCTCTGCTGAACGTACTTCTAAATTCCATTTACCAGGAGTTAAATACCAAAAAAAAGAATTACCAGAATTAACAGTTAACCTCTCTCCATTCAACCACCATTCCACAGATTTTTTGGCTGAATTTGCCAACTTAAATTCTAACTTTTGTTCTCCTGCACTCCTATCAATTAAAAAGTAATCATCCTCTTGGGGAAATAAAATTTTTAACTCACCATCAACCAAACTAGACTCACTTTTTCTTGCCAACCACTCATTATATTCAGCAGGCAAATTTTCTACTCGATCGCTATTAGATAAATCCTCGTATTCTGCTAACTTTTCTGGATAAAAATACTCGGTCATTACCGACGGACAATCCGATTTAGGACGCAATCCAGAAATTGTACAAACTGGGCGCTGAACCATATTTTTTGGTGTGGGGAAAAAAGTCGGTTCATTCTTTTCATGTAAATGCAGCATAATTCGATTCCATAAAGGTGCAGCACCCATAACTCCTGATATTTGCATCATCGGTTTGCCACTAAAATTACCTACCCAAACTGCTACAGTATAATCTTTGGAAAAACCAACAGTCCAAGTATCTCTAAAATCTGAAGAAGTACCAGTTTTTACTGCTGCTGGAAATGGCAAATTTAAAGCCGAATTAACTCCAAATTCTGTAGCTCTGGCATGAGTATCGCTCAACATATCTGTGATTAACATCCATTCAGATTTTGCTTTAGGTAGTGGGGGTAAATTTTTGGTTTTTGTCTGTGAATAATCTTCTCTCATTCTATCTTGAAAAAAACTTAATTTTTCCAAATCTTTCTCTCTCTCCCCCCTTTCAAAGGGGGGTAGGGGGGATTCTTTCTGCCTTTCAAAGGTGGTTAGGGGAGATTCTTTCTGCCTTTCAAAGGGGGTTAGGGGGGATACCTCCTGCCTTCCCCCCCTTTCAAAGGGGGTTAGGGGGGATTCTTTCTGCCTTTCAAAACGGTCTACGGGGGATACCTCCTGCCTTCCCCCCCTTTCAAAGGGGGGTAGGGGGGATTCTTTCTGCCTTTTTGTTGTAACAATAGGGATAATTTCTCCTTCTCTTGCCATTATTAAATAAGCTTTTGCCAACTCCCATAAACTAACTTCTCCACTCCCTAAACTTAAACCTAAACCATAATATTCTGGTGAAGCTTGTAAATGTGTAAAACCTAATTGATGTAGACGGTTTAAAAAATTCTCTACTCCCACTTTTTCTAATACTCGCACTGCTGGAATATTTAGAGAATTTGCCAAAGCAACCCTAACAATAACTGGTCCTAAAAATTGATCTTTATTATAGTTAGTAGGACTATAAAGTTGAGCGCCAGGAATTGCATAATATGTAGGTACATCTGCCAAAACTGTATTAGGATTAATGACTCGATTTTCTAATGCTAATTGATATAAAAAAGGCTTCAACGTCGAACCAGGTTGACGCAACGCTTGTACCCCATCATTACTACCCATTTTTTGATAATCAAAATAATTAGGAGAACCCACATAAGCTAATACTTCTCCACTGTAATTATCAATAACAATAGCAGCAGCATGATTAACATTATAAGGCTCCATATTTTTAATTACCTGCCGTACTTGAGCAGTGACAAATTGTTGTAAAGGTCGGTCGAGAGTAGTGCGAATAACTGTAGGGGTAGCTGTTGTAAAAACCTCATCTTTAAAGGCAAGGTTTAAATTAGTAGATAGATTTTCAGATAACCAAAAAAGGAAATGTGGCGCTGCAATAATACCTTGATTTTCTGGTTGTAAAGTTATTTCTTCAGCAAAAGTCTTTTCAGCTTGAGTTTTGGTAATATATTTGTCTTCAACCATGCGATCAAGAACATACTTTTGACGTTTTTTGAGAATATTCCAGTGGTAATAGGGGTTGAGATCGGTCGGGTCATTTGGTAAAGCAGCAAGAATAGTTGCTTGGGCGAGGTTGAGATCGGTAGCGGATATGCCAAAATAAGTACGGGATGCTGCTTCTACGCCATAAATGTTTCCTCCCATTGGTAAACGGTTGATGTATGCTTCCAAGATTTGATTTTTGCTCATACCTGCTGTCAGTCGCCAAGATAACCATATTTCTCGAACCTTGTTGCCAAAAGTGCGCGGTGTAGGTTCCAACATTCGAGCAAGTTGCATCGTAATAGTAGAAGCACCACTGACTATTTGTCTTGCTTGGATAGCTTCCAGGAGCGATCGCCCAATTGCTTTCATATCCAGAGCGCCATGTTGATAATATCTTTTATCTTCCGCTGCAATAATGGCATTGATAAAGAGAGGTGAAATTTTATCTAGGGGTACGACTACAGTATTTTCTTGGTTGCGGGTGAGGATAGTTCCCAGAGGGAGAGCATTACGATCGCTAAATTTGAAAGTTTGTTGATGTTGAGCTATGTCTTGAGAGCGAATGGGAAAAAAGTAGGGAAGCGCTCGCCCAGTCAAACACAACAGTGCAAAACCCAGAATAAATTTTGACCAAGGTGTGGTTTGCTGCCATTTTTGTCTAATATTTTTTGATATGTCTTTGGTAATTTTTATCATAATTATTCAACTATTTTCAAGAGATCGTGTTAAAATCAGAATATAAAATTATTATCGCCGTGTAAAGTATGAAACATCTGGACTTAGACAAAACCAATATTGATCTAACAGTGATTATTAACGAAATTGCTGCTAACCAGTCTGAAGTTGTTATTACCCGCCAAGGTTTGCCTGTTGCTCGTATTGTTCCTGATACTATTTCTGACCAAGTTACAAAAAATTATCCATTACGAGGAATGCCAATCAAAATTGCTGCTGATTTTGATGAACCAATGTCTGAACTTTGAAATGCTTTAGGAGAATGATTTTACTTGATACTCATGTTTGGTTATGGTTACTGCATAATCCCAGTCAATTATCTGATTGAGCGATCGCTAACTTACAGCAATTTCCGAGGCGCGTGAGGTACAAAATTTCATTTAGTAATGAGTGGTAACACAACCTTCCAGGTTGTAACAAGCAAGATGCTTGTGCTACAAAGATAGAGATTAATCTTCAACTGTACCTCACCATCCTCATGCATTGCTGTAATTTATTGCTGTGGACGTTTAACTCGAATCAATTGACCTCTTAATGTTTCTTGAGCAGAAATTGAATCACTAATAAGCTTTGCCTGTCTCTCCCAGTTTTTGTCTTCAGAACAAACAATTATACCGTAGTGGTTCGGTTGCAAAGTATGTAATAGAACAAAATCACGACGATTAACCGTCAAAACAGCACGGTCATCCGCAATAGCAAAAGTCAGCACCTCCTCATCTGGGATTTTTTGCCCTGCCTTTCCTGCTTCCTGTGTAGTCAGTACATCGTGACCAAACCTCCGCAAAAATTCTACAACTGGTAGTGGGTATTGTTCATCTGCATACAAACGTGCCATACATTAAGCCTCCTCATTTTCCTGAATAGCACGTTTGATTTCCTCAGCATTAGCTTCAGCATAAACCCAAGCATTTTCTAGATCGGAAATACGCAGAGTAGGATAACACTTGAGAAGTTCGGTATCGCTTACCCCTAAATTTCGATAATTCACCAATACCCACACAGATATACGAGTACCAGCAACACAAGCATCACCACCACAAACACCGGGAGTCTTTTCAATACCAGACCAATTACTAGCTAAACTTTGAGTTAAAAGTTGAATAGCTTGAAATTTTTCTGCCGGAGTTAGCGCCAAAAGTTTGGGTTCTAAATCTTTTAATTTCATCTTAATCGAGTTCTCAATAAATTGGTCAGTGGGAGCATCCTGCTCCCGTTTCAGAAATCACAATAAATTCTAATTTTTATTATAACAAGTTTTACGATCGCTGCTTTTCAGATTGTACTAATTTGAAAAAAGAATGTTATAAATAGGACTTACGCATAACCACTTTGTGTGGTGGGATTAACGACAATCAACCATAATTTCATTTTTTGCGTAAGTCCTACCCTATACTAAGCGATCGCCCAGAGGAATTAATACTCTAGTCAATCAGGTTGTTTTTTTGTTTCCAGGATTGAGAGATCGAATTCAATATCTTCAAACTCAAATTCATCAGTATCAGTCTCGACAATTAAGGGAGATTGCACGCTTTTGTTAACAACGTTAAAGGTAATATGAAATTGCCATGGTGGACTTAAGGAGCTTAATAGCAATATTATCGAAGAGATTAGAATTGTACTATTATTATCACCAGATATCTCCGATAACTTGTTGAAAACTCTTGTAAAAAGTTTATTAGCTCCTAGTTTCTGGATATTTCTATTGTCAGGCATGAATTTGACCTCTTGTTAGTTTATAAGTCAATGATAAAATATGGGTTATTAGGGCATCTTTTGGGTTCCCAGAAAAATTCTAAAGCTTGTCACAAGCGGGGTAGAGAATATTCATCTAAAAATCTGGAATATCCCAAATCCCAGAATCGTTATTAATATTAAGAAATAAAACTATGCCAAGGTTAATATCTAGACGATTTACAGATAATGATAAAGAGAAAGTTGAAAAATTTGTGCAAGTGTTATTAGATTATCAAAAGCATGAAAAAATTGAAGCTGAATGGCAAGAAGGCAATCCTGAACCTTATCATTTAGTTGTTAAGAATACTACAAAAGAAGACCTTGTTAGAATAATTTATGCTCGTAATTGTGTTGGTGAAGAGCTACAAAAATATAAGAGCTATATTCAGACAGCTATAGCATATTTAGAAGACTTAAAAATTTTAGTTCGCCACAGTCCTAAAAAAGGTGCTGCTGCTAAAAATTTGAGATTTTACTTGCGATTAGCTTCACAAAATAAAGAGGAAATATTCCAGAGTATTTTTGAAGATAAATGGAAGCAAAAACGAGAAAATTTCTCCAAGACTCCCTCTAAAATTCAGGAGCATAGCAATATTCAAGTGGAACAAGCAGTTGTAGGAGTTGAAGTTCAAGGAGAAATTACTATTATTAAGTATATGGTCAAATTTAAGGGCGATTTGGATACTATTAGACAACATCAAGAAAAGATACGTCAAGCAATTATGGAAATATCTAGAGATTCTAGAAATAAAATTGTGGGTACTAAAGAGGGATGTGTAATTATAGAATTTGAAGGTTCTTTGGAAGGATTTAAAAGACTTGAATCAAAAATAAAATCGGGTGAGCTGACAGAAATATTAGGATTTCCAATTTTAGAAGTTCAACAAATAGATGAATTAGCATCAGAAGATGCTGCTGATATTGGTTTTAAGTTAACTCAATGGTTTGATAATATTCAAATTAATGACTGGGTTTATGATATAGGAATGCAAGCTAGTCGGTTAGTCAAAGAATTAAATAACGATACGACTGTTGCTGTCTTAAAAGGTAATCCGGCAGTAGAAAAAAATAACCTATTAGATAATATTGTTTCTAAAATCCCTGCAAAATGGTTATCAAAAATAGGTTTAGATTCATCTGAAATTCCCAGTAATCAGATATTAATAAGATTACTCAATATCAATAATAGTAATTTAGACTGTATTAAATTTATTGCCTATGAATTAGGTGACTTAACCAATATTCCTGGAGAAATTATTGATACTCTAGCTAATTGCATTCCCACAATTACAGATAGCGAAACACTTTGGCAGCTAGCTTTAACATTAGGTAAACTTGAACCAGAAAATCTATTAGGTGCTGTAGGAAAGACAAAAACTATAGAGTTTCCTACTGATGATTGGTTTGATTTATTCTTAGCATTGCGAGTAAATGAAGATGATTTAATTGATGTTTTAATCCAGGTTTCCTCAGCTACAGATGAATATTTACCTGTTGGTTTACAAGTATCTTTATTAGATGAAACTGAGGAAATATTTTCAAAGGTAGAAACTAATGAAGAAGAAAGATATTTAAGTTTAGAATTTATAGGAGGGATAGATCAATTCTTTAGCATTAAATTCTCTTTAGGGGATAGCGATATGATTGAAAATTTTGTAATTTAGAATTGTGTACATACAGCAGATTCCAAGTATATTAAGTACAGAGACTAACAATTAAATAAATGCAAGTGCGGGCATCTTGCCCGCGATTTTGTAGGAAATATTTATCAAACTGGTATTATTTTCCAATAACACAAAATGCAGCCCAATAATAAGGATTACTAAAAGGTTGCTTATTTTGTTTCTTTAACCAGTCTTTTATATCTACATTAACCCCAGAATCTTTTATCCATTTAAGCAACTGATTTTTGTTGACTGTTCTTAGCCATAATTGTGCTTCATTCAAGGCTTTAATTACATCTTTTTCCCTCTCGGTTTGAGCTAGTAAATTTTGATATAATTTAATTCCAAGAAAAACACTTGCTTTTTGCTCTACTGCCCAAAGAGCGCTGACAATTCCTGATACTCCCGCCCATAAAAATGCACTGGGTAAACCAATATATTCATCAGTAATACTTCCCGCATCTGTCATTGCTGCTTCACAAGCAATTAAGGTAACTAAACGACAATTCTGTAGGTTTAAACCAAATATTTCTCTTAATTCAAGAGGATGATCGTGCAAAATTAATCCTGAATCAATGGGAGACTCTGACTCAAAACTACCATGACCAGAATAGAGAAGTGTATGACAGTTTTGGAGGTAGTCTTGTAATTGATTAATTAATGCGTCTTTCGTTGCTTTGGAGCCACATAAAACTTCAGGTTGAGATTGGGGTTTTTGTTGCTTCCAAAACTTATCTACAGTATTGACACATAATTCAGCTAAATCGCTGTCTTGGGTGGGATTTCCTATTGCTAATAATCGTTCAAAATTAGGACATTTTTGCTTTTCTAACATTAATAAAGTTTGACAGCTTGGAGCATAGCGGACTCCTTTTGAAAAACATTCAAATAAATAATTAGTTTGATTGGTATTGACATAATTAGGATTAAATTTTTGCCAAGTTTCTGGTTTAATAGGTAGTGCATGAATGGGGAATAAGTGTAAAAAACGGTGGGGAATCAGGATAACTTGTTGACAGTTTGGAGGAAGATAATTTAGTAAGTCATCAATATGCAAGATTTCAGCTAAACGATTAAGACGTTCTGGTAATTCATCAATCCATTGATCGGGTTTTTTGAGATTAGCTACATAATTTAATAAGAAGTATTTGTGGTTATCTATAGGTAAAATATTTTCACTATCTTCTGCCATGGAAGCTAACTTAGTAATCATTCTTTGCTTTAATTCTTCAAAGCTATCAGATACTGCCTCAAATTTTATTATCTCAATGAATTGGTTATAAGTCAAAAAATATTCTTCATACCACTGCTGTAAATTATTTAAATCTTTAAAGCTTGATTCCCACACATAAGGTTGAAAACTTTGATGATTATAAATAAAAGCACAGAATTTTTCATCAGCTTCTAAAATATACCACTGAATAATGGCCGTATAGTCATCTGATAATTTTTCCCCTAATTTAGAAAAAGGAGTATATTGAACCTTTTGTCTGCTAGCTAATTTAGGGGTGATTTCCAGCTTTTTATTTAACTGCTGCTTCAGATTATTTAAAATAATTTTGCGAGTATCTAACTCTGGTTTTTCGACAGATTCTCCTAATAAAATAATTGACTTCTCTTTATCCTCTATCCATTTTTGTTCGTTAGTTATTTGGTTTCTTAAATCCTGAAATTCTTGCCAATCAGTATCAGAAACATCAGCAGGTTTAGTCTGTGCAAAAATTTCTACTAAACGACGAGTTTTACTTCGTTCCACATATTGCCAAGCTGTAGCGTAATATTTTGGTTTTTCCTTGCCTAACTTCAAACAAGTTGAAACCATCAGTTGATATATTTTAACCCATTCTTCTCCTAATTTGCGTTTAGCATCATCATCAGTTGCTAACTGATACAGTAAATCCTCGAAGACATTAATTGCTTCTTGATAGCTGTTAAAAGCATCTGTTAGTTTTTCATATTTTGCATGAGCATTTCCTATATTAATTACAGTTTTGATATAGTCAGTTGGAAAAGTCTTGCGAGTATACACCAAAAGAGCATTTTGGTAAGAGTTGATAGCGTCTTGATATTGACCGTTATGTTGATAAGCATTGCCTAAACTATTTTTTATATTAGCCCAAAAATGAGGCTGACTTTCACGGGAAATTACACGAAGAGCGTCTTGATAAGATTTAATAGCTAGAGTTAGATTTTTTTCTCGCTCTTCCCCTTTCAATGCCAAATTTTTATAACAAGTTCCCAACTCAAATTGAGTCTTGGCTAATTGTTGAGGACGAACCCAGTCTTGATTGATAACGTTTGTTCCATATTCAATAGCTTTTTTCAAGTTTTTTCTAGGTTCAACAAAATCGGCAAGATTTTTGTAACACGCAACTAAGTTATGTTGAGTTTTTGCCCAATCAACAGGATATTTTTCCAGGTTAAGAACTTGCAAAGCTTTTTCATAGCATTCAATTACTAACTTAAAATTAGTAATTCTATCCCCTCGTCCCCCTAGTTTCCGGTCAAGGTAAATTGCTCCTAAATTTTTTTGTGTTATTGCCCATTCATAAGGATCGGCTTCTTTGGTTCTTACTTTCAGAGATTGATTCATATGGTCAATTGCCAATTCCAAATTTTCAGCAGAATTTCCTTTACGGCGATCGCTATAAGCATTTCCTAAATTTTGTTGCAATGCACCCCACTGTTTAGGGTATTTGCTAGGATCGTCATAAACTTTTAAAGCATTCTTATCACATTCGATTGCTTTTTCCATATCTTCTGCACTTTCTGAATGTCCGAGCATTCCTCTTTTGCGATATGCCGATCCTAAATTTTTCTGAACATCTGCCCATTCTATAGGATAAGTCTCTTGTTTGCGAACTATCAAAGATTTTTCATAACATTCAATGGCTTGGTTTAAGTTGTGTAAAGGATTACCTTGACGATTGCCATAAGCAATACCAAGATTCATTTGTACCATTGCCCAACGTAATGTATTTTCTGGATCAGCTTTTAAAGCTGATTTATAAGCCTTAATAGCTTTTTCAATATCATCATAATCCCCTTGAATTTGATTTCTTGTAACGTAGACATTTCCTAATAGATTTTGACAATAAGCCAACCAGTTTATATTTGGATCCTTTTCATAGTTCAAAACAGCAAAGCCTTCTTCAAAATATTTAATAGTTTCCTCTAAATCAAGCAAATAATCACCCCATCTATTCTCATATCTTTCATAAAAAGCTGCTCCTAAACTTAGTTTTATGCTTCCAATTAGAGATGATGACTCTGAATCTTGCTGTAAATTTTTATCTTTTGAAATATATTCTAAAACTAATTGAAAACCTATAATAGCTACATTTATATTAATCCTCATTTCCCCCTTGGGAAAAACCATTATAAGATCGCTAAATTGTAAAATAGCTTCCATAAAATTAAGCAAAGTATTTTTGTCTTGACTCCGAAGTGAAGCAATAAATACGAGTAATTTTTTGGGAAACTCTTGATTAAGTTCACCTAAATTTTTTTCCAGAAACGGGAAGACTTTTTGTGGGTCTCCTTGACTCGCTAAGGTGAGCTTTAACAGTTCAATAATAAAAGAAAAATCCTCTTTTATTTCTATATTTGAATCCCTTTCAGACATAAATGTAATGAACTTTTGAAGTTGCTGTTTACCATCTTTTACCTGTTGATAATAAAAAGGATAAGTTTGAGGCGTATAAACCAATAAAGCATTTTCAAAGCATTGTTGGGCTTTTTCATAATTATCATAAGGATTTCCTCGTAACCGACCACAATAAGCTTGACCTAAACTCAATTCTGTCAATGCCCATAGGTCAGAGTAAGTGTTTTTTGTCAGAGTTTGTAATGCTTGTTCATAACAATTAATAGCTGCTTCTAAAAACTGCTCATTATCTTCTTGAGATTCCTTGAGATTCAGAGTAAATAATTGTGCATAAGAATTTCCTAAATTATGTTGAACACATCCCCAAACTTTCGGATGTCTTTCAGGATTAAAAATCTGCAAAGCATCCTGATAAAAAGTAATTGATTGTTGTAAATTAATTTCTATTTCACCTTGCTGACGGTTGCGATAAGCATTGCCTAAATTGTCTTGAATAGATGTCCATTTTTCAGGATTAACTTCACGAGTAAATATTTGAGATGCTGTTTGATAACAAGCGATCGCTTCTTCCCATTTCTCCACCGAGTCTGCTAGAGGATCTTCTTCAATAGCTATCCCCAAATTAATCATTAATTCGGCATAAGCTTCAGGGAATTTTTCTCTAGTAAAAAAGGTTAAAGCACTTTCATAACCAGCTCTAACCATAGCAATATTAGCTGCTTTATCCCCCAAGGGATAATAGAGAATTAAAAAACTTAAATTGACTAAAAAAGAAGCAAAAGTATGAGCATCCTGAGTCGAGTTTTTATACAAATTTGCAGTTGCCCAACGTCGCAAATTTTCAGCAAACTCTAGATTAAATTGAGGTAAATGTTTTTGCAAAATTGGATAAATAATCTCTGTATTTACTCCATATTTTTCAATATTTTTAAATATGTCAAACAATACTCTCTGTTGAACTTCTGGTAATTGAGGAATTTTTTGTTGTGTCTCCGGTTGATTAAAATTATCACTACTAGATGATTCTATATTTTGCTTTTTCTCTCGATCTAAATTGCTAGAAAAAGATGATGGTAAATTTTCATTCAGTCTATCTGCAATTGAATTTAATAACTCATAATTCTGAATATTACCCATATTTTGTTCAGCTTCCGCCCTTTGTCTTATCATCTCAATTAATCCAGCATCTAGCAGTTCTGAATTATCACCTAAAATACTTTCATGCTGACCTTGAGGAGACCTCAATAATTGTTCTATTAAAAACAAATATTTTTGGCCACGTTCTGGATTTTGATAAATCATTTTTTCTTTTCCTCTTCTGCTATATTTTTGATTTCAGTTGTGCCTTTTTTGCATATCCTACTATATCGAACAAGCCAATATTTCTCTTTTACGGAAACTACTCAGATATTTGTTCTATTTCTTAGTAGGAGTTATTTCATTAAATTGTAGAAACGCTGATTTTGATGAACCGATATCTAAACTTTAGGATTCTTTGGAAGAATAATTTTACTCAGCAGTCATATTTTTAATATAATTTCTCAACCATTCATTGACTAAAATTTGTACGTCAATTTTTCTCTGTTCAGCAATTTTAGTGATAAATTGTTCAACATCTGGTTCGAGATAAATGGAGTAATGAAACTTAGCATCGGGATGGTAAAACTTGCCTTGTTCTGCTTGAGAGAAATCGTATTATGATTTCATAATTGCCTCTTTCGCCTTCTAGTAATAACTTAATTAAACAATAGCTAAAACAGAATTTTGAACAACTTTTGGTAATTCAATTATTACAAAATAATCGGCAGGATAAAGATAATCTTCTCCACTTTCATCAACTATTCTTAAATCCCCATCTTTTATTGCCTCTTCATCAGTTAAAACTACATAAATTTTATGTAATTCTAAAGATGCAGGATAATCTTTATTTTTAATACAAACAGCAAATTGAGCTTCAGATTTCAGATTATTCATAGTTTTTAATCCAAATAAAATTTACGTTTAATCTCTTTTTTACCAATTCCATGCGCTTCATACCAGTGTAATTCAGCAACTCTAATCCTACCATTATCAAGACGAATCGTAGCCACTCCTTTTAATTTACGCCAACACCCTTTCCCGTAGGTTTTATTTAATCTTGCTAAATCGCGAATGGAATTACTAACTGCAATAATTTCAATATTAGTAATTTCACTAATAATTGTAAAGTTCATATATCATAATTTTAGAAAAAATGAGTTTTTCTTTAGGTTAACATGATTGTTCAGATAACTTCAGGCAGACTTTAAAATAATTTAATAAACTCACTTTTAAGCGAAGGAAACCACAACAAAAACTCCTCCACATCCCCCCTGGCATTTTTTGTATTTTGACTGGAGATGTTATTATTACTATTATATCTGTCTCGACCTATTTATGAGTGCTATAGAGGTCATTTCAGTTATCAGTTATCAGTTATCAGTTATCAGTACCTCTGCCTGTTTGCGTAGCATGAGCTAGGAAAGCCAGAGGCTTGAGACCTAATTTTTTGGTCATTGTTAATTCTTGCGCCTAGCAAAATAATGAAATATATTAAATTTTTCAACCATACTCTAGAAAAACTCAAATCAAAAATTTATGCCTGGTTAAAATTCCTAATAATTAGACTGAAAAAACAATTCCAAATAACCATCTTAATTTTAGTAGTTTTCCTAACTATTCTATGTATATTAATCCTACCTGCAAAAACTCAGGAAAAACCTGTAACTATCCGAGTATTAATACAAGCTCTAGAAGCTAGTTTCTGGGAACCAATTCAAGCCGAATTTAACAAAACTCACCCAAATATTAATCTCGAAATTGTCAAAGGTCCCAACGATACTAATCTAATAGAAGATTTATATACATCTTCTTTTTTACTAGGAGATTCTCCTTATGATTTAGTTTATATGGATATAGTTTGGGTGTCAAAATTTGCTGCTGCTAATTGGTTAAAAGACCTTTCAGAAAAAGTCGATATCCAACAATTACAAAAAATATATTTACAAGGAGATGTAGCAGGCGGAATTTATCAAAATAAACTCTATCGAATGCCATTCCGTTCTGATGGAGGTATGCTTTATTACCGCACCGACTTATTAAAAAAGGGTGGATTTGAACCTCCTAATACTTTTGCAGAAATAATCAAAATATCCCAAGAATTGCAAAGACAAAGATTGGTTGAATGGGGTTATGTTTGGCAAGGTAAACAATACGAAGGTTTATCAGCAATGTTTATCGAAATTCTGGAAGGTTATGGTGGTTTTTGGGTGAATTTAGAAACCAATGAAGTAGGTTTAGATAAACCAGAAGCGATCGCGGCAGTAGATTTTTTACGGAAAAGTATTAGTCAGGGAATTTCTCCTCCTGGAGTTACTACTTATGCAGAAGAAGAAACTCGTCGTTTATTTGAAAGTGGCAATACTGTTTTTCTGCGTAATTGGCCCTATGTTTATCCATTAGCATCAGCATCAAAAATAGCTGGAAATTTTGATATTAAACCAATGGTTCATGCTCCTGGAAAAAATAGTGGAGCTTGTTTAGGAGGATGGGGTTTAGGAATAGCTAAAACTACCAAACATCCAGAGGAAGCATGGGAAGTTATTCAATATTTCAACCAACCGGAAGTACAAAGAAAATTTATTTTAGAAACAGGATTTGTTCCGGCGAGAAAATCGCTTTTTAATGACTCTATCCTGGTAGAAAAATTTCCTTATTTACCAAATTTATTTCCAGTAGTTAATAATTCTGTATTACGTCCGCCAATTCCTCAATATGCTCAAGCTTCAGATATTTTACAACGTTATTTGAGTGCTGCCCTAACAGGTTCCCGTACGCCAGAGTCAGCAATGAAAGCTGCAGCTAGAGAAACTCGTGTTTTGTTAGGAGAAAGAAGGAGTCAGGAGACAGGAGTCAGGAGACAGAATTAATTTTCAGTAAAAAGATTTAAAGGTTAATATTTGTACCTCACATATCTGCAATCTACTGTAAATTTTTGTTGATTGAAAGGTTACTATAAATTTTAATTTCAGCTTGGGCAAAAGCTCCAAATTTGTAGGGGTTTGGTGACCAAACCCCTACGATATTGAGATTTTTTCCTTAAAAAAATCTCTGAAAAATCCCCAAACTACTTCTATTACTAACTCCCTTGAAACCAGAGAAAAATTAATGGGTTTGGAGACCAAACCCCTACGATAAAATGTTACAAATTAAGGGTGTTGCTATTATTAATCGCGGGCAAGATGCCCGCACTACAAATATTTAAAGGTTAATCTTTGTACCTCATATACCTGGAATCTGCTGTAAATTTTTGTCTATTAAAAGGTTACTATAGCAGTTTTTTACTTTAATCTATGAGCTACAGTTTTAGATCTCCTGCCCGCCCTCCTTAAAAAGGTTGAAGCCTTCAAAGTCCCCCTTTTTAAGGGGGATTTAGGGGGATCATAAATGTACTTCATAACTGTAGAAATTGCTATATAAATTTGAATTTCAATATGGGTAAAAGCTCCAAATTTGGTAGGGGTTTGGTCACAAAACCCCTACGATATTGATATTATTTCCTGAAAACAATCTATGAAAAATTCCCAAACTACTTCTATTCCCAACTCTCTTGAAAAAAGAGAAAAATTAACAGGATGGCTATTAATTACCCCAGCTATTATAATATTACTATTTGTATTTGCCTATCCAATTAGTCGCGCTTTTTGGTTAAGTCTATTCACACAAAATCTAGGCACAGAATTAAAGCCTATTTTTTCCGGATTAACTAACTACAACAGAATCTTAACTGATGGTCGTTTTTGGCAAACTTTATGGAACACAACAATATTTACAACTTTCTCAATTTTCTTAGAATTAATATTAGGAATGAGCATCGCTTTAATATTAGATAAATCATTCCGAGGTAGAGGTTTTGTTCGTACTATTAATCTCATTCCTTGGTCATTACCAACTGCAGCTATTGGGTTAGGTTGGGCGTGGATTTTTAATGATCAATTTGGCATTGTTAACGATATACTTCTCCGTTTAGGATTCATTCAAACTAATATTACTTGGTTAGGCGATCCATTCCGAGCAATGTTGGCAATGATTATTGCTGATGTTTGGAAAACAACGCCATTTATTGCTATTATTTTATTAGCAGGTTTACAATCAATTTCTTCTGATTTATATGAAGCTCACGCTATTGATGGCGCTAACCCAATACAGAGTTTTCAACAAATTACTATCCCACTATTAATGCCACAAATAATCATTGCTTTGTTATTCAGATTTGCTCAAGCATTCGGCATTTTTGACTTAGTACAAGTAATGACTGGAGGAGGACCTGCTGGAGCTACAGAAACAATTTCTATCTATATTTATGCTACTATTAGACGTTACTTAGACTTTGGTTATGGAGCTTCTTTAGTAGTAGTAACATTTCTATTATTAATTTTTGTAGTAGCGATCGCTAGCACCGCTGCGCGGAATTCAAAATTCAAAAGTCAAAATTCAAAAGTTAGTTGAAAAAACCTAACCCCCCAACCCCCTTCCCTTATGCGGAATTCAAAATTCAAAATTCAAAAGTTAGTTGAAAAAACCTAACCCCCCAACCCCCTTCCCTACAAGGGAAGGGGGGAACATCTCCCCTCTCCTGCTCTTGAGAGGGGTTGGGGGAGAGGTCTTCCGAGTTACTCAAAATTGAACCGGATATGGTATTAAAAGCTCAAAGTCAAAAGTTACAGCGCTTTTCACATTGATGAACCACATCGCCACAACCAAAACCTTGTAGGGACGTTCCATGGAACGTCCCTACTGTGGTCTACTGAAATGAAAACCGCTGTAAAATTAGGAATCAAAAATGTCTATATCAAAAAATAAATCGCCAATCAAAATAGGCAGAATAATTCTGTGGATAAGTGTGGTTTTAACTGTAATATTTTGCCTCGCTCCTGTCTTGTGGCAGTTACTAACTTCTTTCAAAACTAATGAGGCAATATCAGCAGTTCCTAATATCTATTTTCCTACCCTAAACCAATTAACTTTTGACCACTATTTCAGTCTCGGTTGGGGTTTTCTTCGCTATATTTTTAATAGTGCTTTTGTTTCTATTATTTCGACAATTATTTGTTTAGGAATAGGAGCGCCTGCTGCTTATGTTTTGGCGCGGTTAAAAATACCTGGAGAAAATATTATTATTGCCTGTGTTTTAATCGTTAGTCTGTTTCCCTATGTGTTGTTATTTTTGGGACTATTAGAAATTATTAGAGCTATTGGTTTAGGCAATAATTATATATCCCTAATTATTCCTTACACGGGCATTAACTTACCTCTGACAATTCTGGTTTTAAGAAGCTTTTTCCAACAGTTACCAAAAGATATAGAAGACTCTGCCAAAATAGATGGTTACAACACAATTTCTATGTTGTGGAATATTGTTTTACCTCTCACAATTCCAGCATTAGTAACTACAGGAATTTTAACTTTTATTTTTGCTTGGAATGAGTTTATTTTTGCCCTCACTTTTATTACTCGTTCAGAAATGTATACTATTCCTGTTGCAGTTGCTCAACTAGGGGGGACTTCTCTGTTTGAAATTCCTTATGGAGCGATCGCAGCGGCAACAGTGACGGGTACATTTCCCTTGGTGATTTTGGTATTAATAGCTCAACGGCGAATTGTTCAAGGTATTACTGCCGGTGCTGTTAAAGGATAAATTTGGAATGTAGAATTTAGAATTTAGAATGCAGAATTGAATTTAGAATCCCTAATAGGGATTTTAGTTATAGCAGTTTTCAGGTTGGTGAGGTACATCGAACGATCCCCCTAAATCCCCCTTAAAAAGGGGGACTTCCAGTTCCCCCCTTCTCAAGGGGGGTTAGGGGGGATCGAAAGAACTGTAACTCACGCTTATTGAGAAATACTATAGTTTAAACTGACAACAATTAGGAATTTAGAAAAGTCTTATTGGATACCAGAAGTTTCAATCCCTAATAGGGATTTTGGTTAGTTTCAACTCTTGGAACTACCTAACCAAAGAAGGATTAATCGTTTCAATCCCTAATAGGGATTTTGGTTAGTTTCAACGAGGAGGATGACATCCAGAATTATACATATAAGTGTTTCAATCCCTAATAGGGATTTTAGTTAGTTTCAACTGCAGTTGTTGAGTATGATCGAGAAATAATTAGAGAAAATCGTTTCAATCCCTAATAGGGATTTTGGTTAGTTTCAACAGCAGGGTTGTGGAACCCATGCCATCTTTAATTTTCAAGGTACATTTGCGATGACCATAATCAAAGTAGCATGAAAATTGAAAAAATTGCAATACCCTATCCAAGCAAAATCCTCCAAATCCTTGCCAGTCAAACAATACAAAAGTTGCGACGACCTCCTCCAACCTCCCACAAAACTCAAACCCTTCCCCATACTCAACCTCAGCCATTTTTTTTCACCCTCTCTCTTATACACCTAGCGATCGTCGCAAATAGCCTAATTTTGTTGGCCCAATAATCAAAAAATAGCCTACTTTTCCTACAGTTTGAAATGTTGACTCCTAAATTCTAAATTCAAACAATTCTAAATTCTAAATTCTAAATTCTACACCTGCCAAGCTTTCCAGAATGTGTAAATAGCCAAAATTACCAACAAAGTCCGAAAAGCAAAACTCACAACTGAACTAGGTAACTTCGGCAGAAAACGAGTGCTAATTTGAGCGCTAATCAAACCCGCAAAACCTAGACACAAACCTTCTACAAACAAAACATTACCATTCAAATAATGACCGAAAGCTGCAGAAATAGAAGTAACAACAATTACACCTAGACTTGTTCTAATAGCAGCTTTGATAGGTTCGCCGAGTAAAAGAATTTGTAGAGGTATCATAATCACCCCACCACCAACCCCAAATAAACCAGCTAATAACCCTGCTGTTCCCCCGGTAATAATTCTAGCAATAGTAGGATTTGCCCCTTGCCGTTTTTCACCATTGTTTTCAGCATCCTTGTGTTTAGCAATAACACGCTTGCGTAACTCTACCAGATAAATATTAACCAACATTAGTGAACCAAAACCTAACAATAACAGAGTGGAGGAGAATTTTTGCGCCAAATAAACCCCAACTTGGGCGGTGAATAATGCCGGCAACGCCAACAACAGAACTCTTTTAGGTTTAATGTAACCCATACGCCAATTTTGTAGAGTGCCGGAACTCGCTGTAATTGTAATAGCTAAAGCGCTAGTTGCAACTGCTTGTATAGGTTGATATCCTAAAGCTAATAACAGCGGCACCATTATCGTACCACCGCCAATTCCTAAAAATCCAGCTAGAATACCCGCACATAAACCACCTACAGCTAAAATCAACAGGTTTGTTGGAATCATTATCAAGAGTTATTTTGAACTAAAATTAGACGTAAACTTGAATTTAATCAGGACTTACGCATAACCCCCATATCTAGTAGGGGCGAATGGCATTCGCCCTCTACAGATAGCGTATTGTCTAATAATTTGCGTAAGTCCTGTTTAATATAACCGAAAAAAAATAAAAGTCAAAAATCAAAAGTCATAAGTCAAAAGTTATAAGGGACATCTCCAATAATAAAAACAGGACTTACGCAGTACCGCTATATCTAGTAAGGGCGAATGGCATTCGCCCCTACAGGTGTTGTATGATTTAGTATTTTGCGTGAGTCCTGAAAAAATCAAATCAATTATCGTACATAAATCATCAATTATTTCCCCCTATTCCCTATTCCCTATTTTATGGAAATGAGATGTGAGAAAAACTGTAGGGGTTTGGTTTCCAAATCCCATTATCTTGACTAGGGTTTGGAGACCAAACCCCTACGATAAAATCTTACAACCTATTTAGTCGGATTGCTATAGTTGATTGAATACTTATAGCTAAGAAAAAATTGCTTAGGACATCGACTGATGATAAATCTTAGGGTAGGAAATGTTTTTCCCACTGTTCCCTTTTCCTTGCTATATAATATCAAATCCGCTGGCGAAAGGAGTAATATAATGCTACCATCACAAAAGAGTGAAAACTCCTAGTTGGTAGAGGGTTTGGAGACCAAACCCCTACAGTCTTGAATTATACCGATACTACCGGATTTGATATAAGTAGAGAAGTAGAAACGATTGAAAATTATGGCAAAATTGCAATTAAAAAATCTTAGAAAACAATTTGCTCCTAATGTTATTCCTGTTAAAGACATAAATATTGAAGTTGAAGATGGAGAATTTTTAACCTTATTAGGACCTTCTGGATGCGGAAAATCAACCCTACTACGACTCATTGCAGGTTTAGAAACTCCTACTCAGGGTAGGGTGATAATTGGCGATCGCGATGTTACAAATCTAGCACCAGGAAACCGCAACATTGCCATGGTGTTTCAAAGTTATGCTCTCTATCCTCACATGACAGTCTTTGAAAATATTTCTGCTTCCCTGAAACTCCGCAAAATACCCCCTGATGAAATTAAACAACGAGTCAATGATGTCGCTCAAAAACTAGATTTAGGAAACTTATTAGCTCGCAAACCGAAGGAAATGTCTGGAGGACAAAGGCAACGGGTAGCATTAGCTCGTTCGTTGGTGCGAAACCCGGAGGTATTTTTATTAGATGAACCCCTGAGTAATTTAGATGCGTTATTGCGGGAACAAGTGCGTGCAGAATTAAAACAATTATTTAATGCTCAACAAAAACCCGTAGTTTATGTGACTCACGATCAAACGGAAGCAATGACTTTATCAAGTAAAGTCGCAATTTTATCTGATGGTTATTTACAACAAATTGATGCACCCCATCAAATTTATGCTCGTCCGGCAAATAAATTTGTTGCTGGTTTTGTTGGTAGTCCGCAAATGAATTTACTGACTCTTAAATGTGAAGAAAATTATGCAATTTTGGGAGATTTTAAAATTTATTTACCAGATTTTTCTGCTACAAAAAAACAAATTATTATGGGTATTCGACCGGAAGATATCCGTTTTTCTTCTGCTGAAAATTTGGGGATTACTATTAAAGGAAAAGTTGTATTAGTAGAGGATTTAGGTAAGGAAAAATTATTGATTTTAGAGATAGAAAATTCAGATAAAAATATCAAAGTTTTAGTTCCTTCTCATCAAACTTGGGATGATTTAATAACTTTAGAATTACCAACTAAACAGATTCATTGGTTTGATGTAGAATCTGGCGATCGTATTAAATAGACATCTCCAGAAAATCAACTTGCCATTTATTTACCATACAGCAGTTTTCCTGCACGGTAGACCACAGTAGGGACGTTCCATGGAACCTCCCTACTGGGTTGTGCTTGTGACGATGTGGTTCATCAATCTGAAAAGCGCTGTAAGCTAGAGTTGTAAAATTTCCTGATAAAATCATTTCCTGTACATTTTTACTGAAAATCTCTTCCCTGTTCCCTGTTCCCTGTTCCCTACTTTTACAAAAAGTCTATATATTTTTCACGCCTATGTCTAAAAAAAATTAGTACCTAATAATGCTGTTGCTTCAGTCACATTTACAGGTTTAGAAAACAAATATCCTTGACCATATTCACATCCTAAATCCTTCAGTTGAGTCAATTGTTCCTCTGTTTCTATCCCCTCTGCTACCACATCCAATCCCAGACTATGAGCTAATGTAACAATTGCCCTGACAATCTCACAATTTTCCCCATTAACTCCCATATTTGTCACAAAAGATTTATCAATTTTCAGAGTATTAATCGGGAAACGATGCAAATAACTTAGAGATGAATATCCTGTACCAAAATCATCAACACTTAACTGCATTCCCAACTCCCGTAAGTGAGATAAAACTTTAGTAGCAGATTCAGCATTATCCATAACCACACTTTCTGTGATTTCTATTTTTAATCCTTGAACATCGATACCTGTCTTTTCCAAAATACGTTGAATTTGTAAAATTAAGTTAGATTGGGAAAACTGTTTACTAGAAATATTGATAGCTATAGTCAGGTTAGTTTGAGAATAAATTTTTTGCCATTCTTGCAGTTGACGACAAGCTTCCCAAAATACCCACTGACCCAGAGGAATAATCAAACCTGTTTCTTCTGCGATGGGAATAAACTTGATCGGAGAAACCATGCCACGTTCAGAATTTCGCCACCGCGCTAAAGCTTCAAACCCTACTAAGTCGCCTGTAGATAGAGAAACAATTGGTTGATAATTGAGTAAAAAAGTGTTGGCAATGGAACAAGAAAATGAAAATTCTTCTAGCATATCCACAGCTTGACGTAAGTCGCGCTCTAACTGCATCATTTCTGTAACGTAGCTGTGCATGGAACTGGTGAAGACCAAATAACTTCCTGGGTTTTGCACTTTAGCTTGATCCATGGCAATATTAGCATCTCGCACTAGATCACCTGCCCATTTATAATCATCAGAACTTATAACAATACCAATACTAGCAGTAATAGAGAGTTTATCACCATCTAATTCTAGAGGGCGAGCGATCGCTTCTTGTATCAGAGTTGCCGAACCAATAGCATCTTCGCGATCGTCAATTTTCTCCAAGAGAATAACAAACTCATCACTACCTATTCGTGCTACCGTATCTCCCGGTCGTAAACAAGTTTTGATTCGTTGAGCAATTTCAATTAGGAGTTTGTCTCCCATGGAGTGACCATGACTCTCATTAATAATCTTAAATCGATCTAGATTAATCGTAAGTACAGCAAACAAATTAGAAGAGTTTATGTGTATGTATCCCAATGCTTGCTGTAATCTATCCATTAATAAAGCTCTATTTGGCAAGTCTGTGAGACTATCATAGAAAGATTGACGTCGTAATTTCTCCTGTGCAGATTTTTTTTCTGTTACATCATGGCAGTTAATTACAATTCCCTGAACAGATTCATCATCAAGTAAATTCATTACCATTGCTTCCAATACACACCAACTACCGTTTTTATGGCGGACTTGATATTCACCTAAACCTCGGCGCATTTTCGGATATTGTTTGACTTCTTCTATATCCTGTTCTACCCACCATCTATCATTAGGGTGAATTAACTCTAATACAGATTTACCAATTAATTCTGTTGAAGTGTAACCTAAAATTCGTTCCTGAGAGGGACTAACATATTGATAAATGCCATGACTGTCTAAAATCTGGATAATATCTGTGCTATTTTCGATTAGTGATCTGAACCTTCGTTCATTTTCCCGCAATTGTTTTTCTGCTTGCTTACGTTCTGTAATATCGGTGCTGACAGCAACAAACCCAGTGATTTTATCTGTTGCATCTCTAATGACATCTATCCGCATCAAAATCTGGATAATTTGACCTCTGCGAGTTCGACAAGTAACTTCACCTTTCCATCCACTTCCACTCATCATCCTTTCAGATATTTTTTTAGCTACTCTTTTATCTACTATCAAACTTAGCAACCCACCAATAGCATTTAGTTCGGATACATTTCTATAATCAAAAAGTTGAGTAAATGCTGGATTTTGAAAGATGTGATTGCCATTAGCATCAGTCATACTAATTGCTTCACTGCTACTTTCTACCGCTTTACCTGTCAGTGCTAGTGCTGTTTCTGTTTCCCGAAGTTCAGTAATATCTAGTCCCACAGTACACGCTGCATTACCCCGATCGTATTTTTGAGCAACTATGAGATATTGACGTACAGATGATCCCATTTCATGGACGGTAACGGTGGCATCACTAGCAAAAAAATCGCGAACAAACCTGGTAAATTCTGTATCATCTCCATTCAAAAATCCGATGTCTTTACCAATAAACTCTTCAGGAGTCATGTTGAATATTTCAGCTAAATGCCTATTAACTCCTAGATAATGTAAATCTGAACTAATCCAAGAAACTAATCCTGGTATTGCTTCTAAAAGTGTTTGTAATTGCTCGTCTGCTTCGGTGAGAAACGAATCTGATTCTGGTAATTCATTCTGGGAGTTAATAACTTGAATATCATGGGGAATTAATATGACTTTTTCTTGATTAATGGGATAAATACTAGCATTAAATTTAACTTCCTCCTCTCCTATTTGAGAGTTATGTTGGATTTCAACTTTACGATTTGTTTTTAAACAAGTTTTAATCTGATCGCTCAAAATATTTTTCTGAGTATTTTCAAGAACTTGACGTATCTGAAATTTCAGGGAGTTATCTTCTGAAAAGGATCGTTCTCCATCTACTGGAATACTTCCTAGAAAGCATCCTGCTCGATCCAACACCCAAATACAACTATTTATTACAGGAAACATAGAATCTATATGAGTATGATTTTTGCCTCAATCTTAAGTTAATAAATTTTAACTAATGAATTAACTCAGGTATTGATAGTGCTGATAGATATCCTTCAGCTGCAGAATTACAAAAATTAATTTTAACATTAAGTTAGTGTTATAAATAATATGTTATAGTAAATACGAACAGCTTTCAGTATAATCACCTTTATCCATTAGTAGAAGGTTTATAGGTAGTATGAAAATTTTATTAAAATCAGTCCTTACCAGATTCAAGGCTTTACTAGGAGGAGTTCCTCTAATTGCTACAACATATACGATTGGTACATTAGTTCAGCCAAGAGTAAGTTTTGCTATCAGTCACGACAGAGATAATTTATCTCTAGTAAATACACTTCAACTGTCTACTCAAAACATATCACAACAAAGTTATAATGTCAATAAAAATAACTTAGAGTCAAAGCATCGGAATTATTTTATTCTCTCCCAAAATCAAGAGATTAATACTTCTCAAAATTCCCAGTTAAAAAATAATTATAATGTTGTTGGAACTAAATATCAAGGTGCAAATTTTTCTCATCAATGGAAAACTACTAAAACTAATAAATTCGGCATTCCAGAAGTTAACAACCTCCAACTACCTACACCAGTTAATGCTATCGTAGTCCGACGTCAACCTGTGGCACCTACACCAGTGAATGCTATTGTAGTCCGACGTCAACCTGTGGCACCTACACCAGTTAATGCTATCGTAGTCCGACGTCAACCTGTGGCACCTATACCTGTGAATGCTATCGTAGTCCGACGTCAACCTGTGGCACCTACACCTGTGAATGCTATCGTAGTCCGACGTCAACCAATGGTAACAAATATTCCGCCTCAACCTGTGGCACCTACACCTGTGAATGCTGTCGTAGTCCGACGTCAACCAATGGTGGCAAATATTCCGCCTCAACCTGTAGCACCTACACCTGTGAATCCTATGATACCACGACCTCAACCTACAATCGAAAATCTTCATCCTGTACCATCTGTACCACAACCACAACCAATAGTAAAAAATACTTATCATAAGCAATCTGCACCACAACATTCCCACAAATAGGTAACAGGGAAAATGTGTGAGAGTAGGGACGTTTCATCGAAATTCCCTACTATGTTTTATAGTAATAGACATCTCCGGAAAAGAGGGAACAGGGAACACTTAACTCTTAACTGGAAGAAAGAATAGATAATTTCAAATGGGAGAATTGATTTGATTGTTAATTTTCGGAGATGTCTAATTAAAAAAAAGAATGTCACTCAGAAAAAATATCTAAACTATAATTAGTTTGGAAATTAAAGCATTAAGGCAGAAAAAAACGGTATTATATCATGTTCGGATAATCAGTTATAAATAAAACTTCAGCTCTGACAGTAGGGAAAAAATATTACACTTCTACTTTTCTCCTGACTCCTTATCTCCAGGAATTCTGACTCCTGACTCCTGACTCCTGACTCCTTGGTAATTATTTATAAGTATTTAACCGAACATGATATTATTTTGATTATCCTTCTTCTTTAGTAATTTTAATTACATAGGGATAATATTTATTTCTTTGGTAAGAACCTATCCAAACTTCATAAGTACCCGAAAACCATTGACCTATAATTCCTGGATTTTTTCCTTCAAAATCATCATTACACCAACTACCTCCAGGACCTCTAATTACTAAAGTTGTATCTTCACTACTTTTAACCTCTAGTTTCAGAGATTGAAAAAAGCCATTTAAAATTAATCTATGATCTGGTTCTCGATCGATAAAACCTACACATGGTCCTGTTACAGTGTTTTCTCTACCTATTGTTTCTTTTGCAGATATAGGTCCTCCACTTAACCCTCTAATAATCATTCGGTTTTGAGGAGATTTTGGATACAGGTTGACATCTTCAAATATAGGTGTCAATTGTAAATCTTGAGATAAGACTGGGGTGGTTTTCTGTATACCTGCTAATGAAAACAATACTCCTAAAAATAATATCGTTTTTTTGAGTTTATTTATATCCATCTAGAGTGCTGTTTTCTGATAATAAAGGTCAAAAAAATTATAGAGGAAATGTGAATCAGAAGTTTTACTATTTCACTTTATATATTTACAGCAGTTTCACGCCTGCGCGTGAGGTACAAAGCTTTACTATTTCTTAAAAGCTAGAAACCTATTAGTAATTTTTGCAGTTCAACCTTCCAGATTGTTAAAGCCTTGAAGGCTGTGTTACACTGTACCTCACCATCCTCATGCATTGCTGTAATTTCCCCCCTTTCTTTTTTAGTACATCAAACTCTTATTTAACTAGCTATCAGCTTTTAGAAACTCTGTTTCAATAATTAATAATTAATTATTAATTAATTATTACCTCTTCTTAAAAAGAAAAGGATTGGTTAAAAAGGAAAATTTTTTTTCTCCTTGAAAGGAGAGGCTTTAAACCTTGATTTTTCGGTTAAAAGCCATTTTTAAACCTAAAAAAAAATTATCCTGCTGATGGCTGAGTGCTAACCGCTGACGGCTTATTTAAGATTGCTTACCAACAATTTCTGATTTGATATTTTCAATTTTATCCAATAATTCTTGTCGATTAGGTTTCCGCAGCAAATAACGGTAAACAAACCAAACTGTATATCCCATTCCAATAAATTCAAAACTAATTGATAGAATAGGAATTCCTTGTAAAGCTTTGAGAAAACTAAGAATTAACGTCAAAATTAATATTGTTAATGTCACGTAACCAACGACTTTAAGCTGACTTTGATATTCTTGATAGAATTGACTAATGTATTCAGGAAAGTTAGAAAAGATATCGATCAATTGCTCTTTAATTCTATTGAGTTGTTCAAGATCGATGGTTTTGTTAGTTACTGTGTCTACAGGTTGTTGATCATCCAAAATGGAAGTTTCAACCAGAGTCGCTACTTTTTGTTCTATGATTTCTGTACCAGTAGTAGTAGGAGTTGTTGCTGCTGGCGTGGAAATTTGGCTCTCTTTTGCGACAGTCGGTTCGGGTGAAGTTTTGCCTGTTGCATCAATAATCGGAGTTGCTGCTGGCGTCGAAACTTGACTCTCTTTGCCTAAATTTGGTTCAGTTGGAGTCTTATCTCCTGCACCAGTAGTCGGAGTTGTCGAAGTTCCTGGTGTTGAGACTTGACTCTCTTTGGCAACATTCGGTTCAGTTGAAGTCTTAGCTGCTGCACCAGTAGTCGCAGTAGTCGGAGTTTCTGGTGTTGAGACTTGACTCTCTTTTGCTACCTTCGGTTCAGTTGGAGTCTTAACTGCTGCACCAGTAGTCGGAGTTTTTGGTGTTGAGACTTGACTCTCTTTGGCAACATTCGGTTCAGTTGGAGTCTTAGCTGCTGCACCAGTAGTCGAAGCAGTCGGAGTTGCTGTTGGCGTGGAAACTTGACTCTCTTTGGCAACATTCGGTTCAGTTGGAGTCTTAGCTGCTGCACCAGTAGTCGCAGTAGTCGGAATTGCTGCTGGCGTTGAAACTTTGCTTTCTTTTTCTACCTTTGGTTCAGTTGGAGTCTTAGCTGTTGCACCAGTAGTCGGAGTAATCGGAGTTGCTACTGGCGTGGAAACTTGACTCTCTTTGGCAACATTCGGTTCAGTTGAAGTCTTAGCTGCTGCACCAGTAGTCGCAGTAGTCGGAATTGCTGTTGGCGTGGAAACTTGACTCTCTTTTGCTACCTTCGGTTCAGTTGGAGTCTTAACTGCTGCACCAGTAGTCGGAGTTTTTGGTGTTGAGACTTGACTCTGTTTGGCAACATTCGGTTCAGTTGGAGTCTTAGCTGCTGCACCAGTAGTCGAAGCAGTCGGAGTTGCTGTTGGCGTGGAAACTTGACTCTGTTTGGCAACATTCGGTTCAGTTGGAGTCTTAGCTGCTACACCAGTAGTCGCAGTAGTCAGAGTTGCTGCTGGCGTTGAAACTTGGTTTTCTTTTGCTACTTTTGCTTCCCCTGGAGTCTTAGCTGCTGCACCAGTAGTCGGAGTAATCGGAGTTGCTACTGGCGTGGAAACTTGACTCTCTTTGGCAACATTCGGTTCAGTTGAAGTCTTAACTGCTGCACCAGTAGTCGGAGTTTTTGGTGTTGAGACTTGACTCTCTTTTGCTACCTTCGGTTCAGTTGGAGTCTTAGCTGCTGGACCAGTAGTCGAAGCAGTCGGAGTTGCTGTTGGCGTGGAAACTTGACTCTCTTTGGCAACATTCGGTTCAGTTGGAGTCTTAGCTGCTGCACCAGTAGTCGGAGTAGTCGGAGTTGCTGCTGGCGTTGAAACTTGGTTTTCTTTTGCTACTTTTGCTTCCCCTGGAGTCTTAGCTACTGCACCAGTAGTCGGAGTAATCGGAGTTGCTACTGGCGTGGAAACTTGACTCTCTTTGCCTACCTTTGGTTCCACTGGAGTCTTAGCTGCTGCACCAGTAGTCGGAGTCGTGGAAGTTCCTGGTGTTGAGACTTGACTCTGTTTTTCTACCTTTGGTTCCGCTGGAGTCTTAGCTGTTGCACCAGTAGTTGAAGCAGTCGGAGTTGCTGCTGGTGTTGAGACTTGACTCTGTTTGGCAACATTCGGTTCAGTTGGAGTCTTAGCTCCTGCACCAGTAGTTGGAGTTACTAATGATGGTGATGCTGAAATTTTCCTCTCTTTTTTTACAGTCGGTTCTGTAGTTTTGCCAGCTACATCAATAGTGGGAGTTGGTGGTGTGGAAACTTGGTTTTCTTTTTCTACCTTTGCTTCCCCTGGAGTCTTAGCTGCTGCACCAGTAGTCGGAGTAGTCGGAGTTTCGGGTATTGAGGTTTTTGTCTCTTTGTTCTCTGCTACTTGTTTTTGTTCGGGCGATCTTGTTGTCTTAGTTTCTTCTTTTGATAAAGCAGGAGATTTTGGAGTTGTTTCTAGGACAACAGTACCTTCACTCTGATTAGGAGTAGTCTCTGTTTTATTCGTTTCCTCAATTTCTTCACCTACAGATTTTTTGAAGCGTAATATATCAAAACCCTTCTGATGCAGCAGTAACCACGACTGAATTAAATCAGGTCCTTGCATAGCACCTGTTAAGGATGCTCTTAGCGATCGCATCACAATGCCTTTCTTTACCTTAATTTTCTGAGTAACTTTTTTAATAGTTTGCTGTGCATCATTTGCTCCCAGAGGTGCATCAGCATCTATCACTTCTAGAATAGAATTAATAGATTTAACAGAATCTTCTTTCTGCATTTGTGCTGCCGCTGCTTCATCCAGTTCTACAGTAGGAGAGAAGAATAACTTACTCATTTCCACCGCATCTGTGAGGCGAGTCAAACTAGGTCCGATTAATGCTGTTAGTTCTTCTAACCAAGAGCGATCGCCTTCTGGATCTAATTCATATCCTGCTTTTTGCCATATAGGAATTAATTTATCTGTCAGCTTTTCTACTGGTAGACTATGTAAATATTGACTATTTATCCAATCCAACTTCTGCCAATCAAACTTAGCTCCCGCTTTGTTTACCCTTTCAAAACTAAACTTTTCTCCTGCTTCTGGTAGGGTAAATATTTCTTCCGTTGCATCTGGAGGCGTCCATCCCAGTAAGCACATATAATTTGCCAGTGCTTCGGGAGTAAAACCCAATTCTTGAAAATCAGAAATTGAAGTTACTCCATCCCGTTTTGACAATTTTCGTCCTTCTGTATTGAGAATTAGAGGTGTGTGGCCAAATTTCGGAACTTTCCCCTCTAAAGCTTCATAAAGTAATATTTGTTTAGCTGTATTAGCAATATGATCTTCACCCCGAATCACATGGGTAATTTTCATATCCATATCATCTACTACTACTGCCATATTGTAGAGAGGTTGCCCTACTTTCCCTCCCCCTGCTGCACGGGAAATTACCATATCCCCACCCAAGTCACTACCTTTCCAAGTTACTGTCCCCCGGACTAGATCGTTCCAGGTAATTATCCGCTCATCATCTATTTTGAAGCGAATTACTGGTTGTCTTCCTTCTGCTTCAAAAGCTGCTTGTTCTTTAGCTGTGAGGTTGCGGTGGCGGTTATCGTAGCGGGGTGCTTCTTTTCTTGCTTTCTGAGCTTCCCGCATTTCCTCTAGTTCTGCTGCTGTACAATAGCACCGATAAGCTAATCCTTTGTCTAGTAAATCTTGAGTTGCTTTCTCGTATAGTTCTAGACGTTGGGACTGATAAGATGGTCCCTCATCCCATTCTAATCCTAACCATCTCAGTCCCTCCAAAATATTGTCTGTATACTCTGGACGCGATCGCTCTACATCTGTATCTTCGATTCTCAGAATAAATTTTCCTTTCTGGTTCCGTGCAAATAACCAGTTAAATACAGCAGTTCTAGCTGTACCGATATGTAAATTTCCTGTTGGACTTGGGGCCAGACGAACTCTAACACTCATATCAATTTCTATTTTGATTTTTGATTTTTAGATTTTATTCTACTTCTGATTAAATCTGAAAAGATATATAATCTACCAGAATGATGTAAAAATCTCTAATTTTTATACTGACTTGATTTCCTACTTTTACCATAAAAATTAGGCTTTCATCAAACAGTTATGTCTATCAGATTTGTTATGAGTGTTAAGTTATCAATTTTACGGGACTGACGGGATTCGAACCCGCAACTTCCGCCGTGACAGGGCGGTGCTCTAACCAGTTGAACTACAGTCCCTCTTTTTTCAAGCCATGTATAATTATGGCGCTTTCTATTTTATTTGTCAAGCCTTTCTCTAAATTTTTTTTGAATCTTTCTGTTTCTTGTAGCCAAAACCTTTACTTGACAAGGCTTTAAAAGTTTCATTTTTTTTATTTTGAATGAAGAACGCAAATCTACCAAGAAACCAGGTTGATTTCCCAATTATAGCGTTACGCGCTAGGGAACACTTAACTGGGAACAGCAGACTTTTAAAGGTTTTCAGGATTTAGAATTGCCTTTCTTTTAACTTTTGAGTTTTGAATTTTCAGCGCCTTTCTTCAACTTTTGAATTTTGAATTTTGAATTTTGAATTTTCCGGCTAGAGGTTGCTGCTGATTTTCCTTGATCAACCTGGTTTCTACGTCAGTCTCGCTTAGGATTAGTCGAAAAATCCTTCAATAATCTTTCTTCAACTTTTGAATTTTGAATTTTGAATTTTCCGGCTAGAGGTTGCTGCTGATTTTCCTTGATCAACCCGGTTTCTACGTCAGTCTTGCTTAGGATTAGTCGAAAAATCCTTTAATATCTTTTACTTCAACTTTCAACTTTCAACTTTCAACTTTTGAATTTTCAGTGCCTTTCTTTAACTTTTGAATTTTGAATTTTGAATTTTGAATTTAACTTTCAACTTTCAACTTTCAACTTTTGAATTTTCAGTGCCTTTCTTTAACTTTTGAATTTTGAATTTTGAATTTAACTTTCAACTTTCAACTTTCAACTTTTGAATTTTCAGTGCCTTTCTTTAACTTTTAACTTTTGAATTTTGAATTTTGAATTTTGAATTTAAAAGTTGCTGCTGAAAATGAGAATCTGAGTCACTTGTAGGAGATTAAAATTATTATCGCTGACTAAAATGAGCGATCGCCGACCATCTGGCAATACTGGGCCAAAGGTCATTCCTTCAATATTATCTGAGATTAATTCTAAATTGCTCAAATCTAAAACTAATTCTTTTTGTACGGGAGAAATATTAGTAAATTTACCGTTTAGACTATTAATTTGTTGAATATTATCTGCATCTGACAAATCAACTTGAAATAATTTAATTGTATTTCCAGTGTCTAGAGTAAAAGACCTTTCTAAACTTAAAAGATGAGTATCATCTAAAGCTATTAGTTCTACTAAACCATTAGTCTTAAAGCCACCCAAATTATTAGATGTAGAAGTAATAGGTTCAGTAATATATAGAAACTCTTTTTCTGGCTGACCAGAAATTAAATCATACTGTAAAATTCGACAAGGACTACCAGTAGAAATATTAGCTTCTGCACCATCTTGAACTAAAGCATTTTCTGTAGCCGTAAAGAGATATTTTTTGCTAGGAGTAATAGTTAAATTTTCCCAGGCGAGATTATTTCTAATTCCACTGTCAGTTTGTATCAGAAACTTTTCAGGAATTGGCAAACTTCGTAATTGTTTACCTTCCAGAGAAAATTCTTTAATAAATGGTTGTATTTGACGTTCTCTATCTCCTTCAGAAGAGATAAATAAATGAGTTCCGTTAAAAGTAATTCCTTCTGGATCGATACTCAAAGGAGGAAATATTTTACCTGTTTCATTTAATAAATTTGTGACATCTACAAAACTTACAGTTTCCTCTGAAATTTTATCTGATTCTAGGTCAATTTTCAGAGTATAAAATCGCGCTGGTGCTTTAATACTACGGTCATCAGAAATAGCATAATAAATTTGTCTATCTAAATTATAGGTTATGCCAGAAAGTCCGCCTACTTCTGTATTTTTAAATTTTAAACCTGTGGGAAAATTTACCTCTGCTAAAAAAGTTATTTGAGGAAGAGTTGCCTTAGTCATTGACTTAATAACTGTAGGTGTAATTATCAGAATAACTAAACAAGTAACTAAGGTCAAAATTAAATATTTATATCTTTGATTTTTGAGATTATTCATAATAGCACCAAGTCTTCCTTCTCCTCGACTTCTCCTAATCATCTATTTACAACTAGAAAGTCAAAAACATACACTCCCCAAACTTCCCAAACTTCCCAAATTATCCCTACTTCTGTATTTTTAAATTTTAAACCTGCGGGAAAATTCACCTCTGCTAAAAAAGTTATTTGAGGAAGAGTTGCCTTAGTCATTGACTTAATAACTGTAGGTGTAATTATCAGAATAACTAAACAGGTAACTCAGGTCAAAATTAAATATTTATATCTTTGATTTTTGAGATTATTCATAATAGCACCAAGTCTTCCTTCTCCTCGACTTCTCCTAATCATCTATTTACAACTAGAAAGTCAAAAACATACACTCCCCAAACTTCCCAAACTTCCCAAATTATCCCTACTTCTGTATTTGGAAATTTTCAACCTGTGGAAAAATTCAGTTCTGCTAAAAAAGTTATTTGAGGAAGAGTTGCCTGAGTCATTGACTTAATAACTGTAGCTGTAATTACAAGAATAACTAAGCCAGTAACTAAGGTCAAAATTAAATATTTATATCTGGGATTTTTGAGGTTATTCATAATAGCACCAAGTCTTGCTTATCCTCAATTTTTTCTAATCATCTATTGACAACCAGAAAGTAAAAAATATA
>NZ_JAAHHT010000004.1:21653-22590 GCF_010672085.1 Okeania sp. SIO3I5 | reverse complement strand
CCAGTAACTAAGGTCAAAATTAAATATTTATATCTGGGATTTTTGAGGTTATTCATAATAGCACCAAGTCTTGCTTATCCTCAATTTTTTCTAATCATCTATTGACAACCAGAAAGTAAAAAATATACACTCCCCACACTTCCCAAATTCCCCAAATTCTCCCTACTTCTGTATTTGGAAATTTTCAACCTGTGGGGAAATTCAGTTCTGCTAAAAAAGTTATTTGAGGAAGAGTTACCTGAGTCATTGACTTAATAACTATAGCTGTAATTATCAGAATAATTAAACCAGTAACTAAGGTCAAAATTAAATATTTATATCTGGGATTTTTGAGGTTATTCATAATAGCACCAAGTCTTGCTTATCCTCAATTTTTTCTAATCATCTATTGACAACCAGAAAGTAAAAAATATACACTCCCCACACTTCCCAAATTCCCCAAATTCTCCCTACTTCTGTATTTGGAAATTTTCAACCTGTGGAAAAATTCAGTTCTGCTAAAAAAGTTATTTGAGGAAGAGTCGCCTTAGTCATTGACTTAATAACTGTAGGTGTAATTATCAGAATAATTAAACCAGTAACTAAAGTCAAAATTAAATATTTATATCTTTGATTTTTTAGGTTATTCATATAAAAAAGTTAAAAGAACGAATATCTGTCATAAGTTCCCAGTCCCCCAATCCTTAATTACTCAGTTTCCTCATTTTATCCAATCTCCGCGTCCCCGCGTCTTATACACTCAGAGGTTATTCATAATAGCACCAAGTCCTACTTCTCCTCGACTTCTCCTAATCATCTATTTACAACCAAAAAGTCAAAAACATACACTCCCCAAACTTCCCAAACTTCCCAAATTATCCCTACTTCTGTATTTTTAAATTTTCAACCTGTGGGAAAATTTACCTCTCCTAAAAAAGTTATTTTAGGAAGAGTTGCC
>NZ_JAAHHT010000004.1:21017-21553 GCF_010672085.1 Okeania sp. SIO3I5 | reverse complement strand
AAAGTCAAAAACATACACTCCCCAAACTTCCCAAACTTCCCAAATTATCCCTACTTCTGTATTTTTAAATTTTCAACCTGTGGGAAAATTTACCTCTCCTAAAAAAGTTATTTTAGGAAGAGTTGCCTAAGTCATTGACTTAATAACTATGGCTGTAATTCCCAGAATAACTAAACCAGTAACTCAGGTCAAAATTAAATATTTATATCTTTGATTTTTGAGATTATTCATAATAGCACCAAGTCCTACTTCTCCTCGACTTCTCCTAATCATCTATTTACAACCAGAAAGTCAAAAACATACACTCCCCAAACTTCCCAAACTTCCCAAATTATCCCTACTTCTGTATTTTTAAATTTTCAACCTGTGGGAAAATTTACCTCTCCTAAAAAAGTTATTTTAGGAAGAGTTGCCTAAGTCATTGACTTAATAACTATGGCTGTAATTCCCAGAATAACTAAACCAGTAACTCAGGTCAAAATTAAATATTTATATCTTTGATTTTTGAGATTATTCATAATAGCACGAAGTCTTCT
>NZ_JAAHHT010000004.1:0-20917 GCF_010672085.1 Okeania sp. SIO3I5 | reverse complement strand
TTGCCTAAGTCATTGACTTAATAACTATGGCTGTAATTCCCAGAATAACTAAACCAGTAACTCAGGTCAAAATTAAATATTTATATCTTTGATTTTTGAGATTATTCATAATAGCACGAAGTCTTCTTTCTCCTCGACTTATCCTAATCACCTATTTACAACCAGAAAGTCAAAAACATACACTCCCCAAACTTCCCAAACTTCCCAAATTATCCCTACTTCTGTATTTTTAAATTTTCAACCTGTGGGAAAATTTACCTCTGCTAAAAAAGTTATTTGAGGAAGATTTGCCTAAGTCATTGACTTAATAACTATGGCTGTAATTCCCAGAATAACTAAACCAGTAACTCAGGTCAAAATTAAATATTTATATCTTTGATTTTTGAGATTATTCATAATAGCACGAAGTCTTCTTTCTCCTCGACTTATCCTAATCACCTATTTACAACCAGAAAGTCAAAAACATACACTCCCCAAACTTCCCAAACTTCCCAAATTATCCCTACTTCTGTATTTTTAAATTTTCAACCTGTGGGAAAATTTACCTCTGCTAAAAAAGTTATTTGAGGAAGATTTGCCTGAGTCATTGACTTAATAACTTTAGCTGTAATTATCAGAATAACTAAACCAGTAACTCAGGTCAAAATTAAATATTTATATCTTTGATTTTTGAGATTATTCATAATAGCACCAAGTCTTCCTTCTCCTCAACTTCTCCTAATCATCTATTTACAACTAGAAAGTCAAACACATACACTTCCCAAACTTCCCAAACTTCCCAAATTCTCCCTACTTCTGTATTTTTAAATTTTCAACCTGTGGGAAAATTTACCTCTGCTAAAAAAGTTATTTGAGGAAGAGTTGCCTGAGTCATTGACTTAATAACTTTAGCTGTAATTATCAGAATAACTAAACCAGTAACTGAAGAAAAAAAATTCCTTTTAGCCAATCCTTGTATTACAGAAGAGGTAATTATTAATTATTAATTATTGAAGACGGATTCCTAAATTCCTTTCATAGTCTTAATTTAAGCCATATAACACACCCTACAAGTTTAGCACGGAATGTACGTTGAAAAGAAGAGGTAATTATTAATTATTAATTATTAATTATTAATTATTGAATCCTATTCCTTAAAAATTTTGATAACCATTCTTTAATATAATAAGTAGCATAACAATCATCTTCATTGTAAATAACAATTGCATCTAACAAAGAGCGATCGCCAGTTTTCAACCATTCCTCATACCAACAAACAGATTGAGCGCCATTAGCTTCAGAATTTCGCCATTCAAAACCTAACCAACGGGCAATATTTTTCAGAGCATAACTTTCTATAGGTAATGTAATAGTTTGAGTAACAACTTGATGAATATCCACAAATCTTTTTAATAATGGTTTCCATTGGTAAGCTGGAGTTTGATAGAGTTTAGCTAATCTTTTTACAGTTTGAATTTCATATTCACAGAAGTGATAAATTGGAGCAATAGGATATTTCCAAACTAAGTCTAAAAATTGATACCAAACTTGTTCTTCATCTTGAGGATTTTCGGCTAAATTAACATAAAATTTTTCTGTGTTGTAGCGTTTATCAACTACTAAAACACCATGTAAATAATCCAGACTAATATCTGGTTTAGCTTCAATATCAAAATATAATTCTACAGGAGCATTAACTAACTTATTTGACAGATAATAAGCAATTGGTAAAATTCGACTATCTATTTCTCCAGTCAATTTTTCATTTCTCAAAATTACCTTATTTTCCAATACAGATTGAGCTTGTTGTACAACTTGTATTCCAACTCCATCAATAAATTCTGGGTAACTTTCTAAATCATCAGGATTAGTTTGACTCAAAGATTCTAAAGTTGTTAAATTCAAGCTCTTCAGCACAGCATATCTATTAGAAGTAACTCCCGGTAAAAGAGATAAATGTTTTTGAGTTTCAGCAACAGCATGACAGCTACTATACCAGGCACAAAGATTACATTTTTGACGAGAAATAAAGACTTCTGGTTCTAGAGAATTTTGCAACATAGCAATTAACTCAGAAATACTTTCCTGCATTTGCTGAATTCGCAGTTCTAAATTAACTTTATATAATCCTTTCTTTCCGAGAATTAACCAAGCAGTTTCCGGCAAACTTTCTTGAATATTCTCTAAGATTTTAGCGTGGAAAGCACTAACTATTTGATACTCTAATTTCGGACGCTTACTTAACTTAATATCCGTCGGAATATAAACCCAATCACCAAAGCGAGAATATCCAGGCTGTTTAATCAATAAATCTGGATAACTGACAAAATTAATTGATAGAAAAAGATCGCTCTGAATTTGATTTTGTAGAGGTGATTTTATGGCAGATTCCTGAATTATTAATACTCCCTTGTAAATAACATCAACACCTGCTGCCATTAATAATTCTGTAGCCTTTGCTCCGGCAATTATATTTCCCCTAGGATAATGTGGCATTTGATAATTGTAATTACTGACAATACTAGACCTAAATTCCGAACTATCTTTAATCAATTTCAGCAGAAAATCACTAGGAGATTCTTGTTCCCTAAAATCTCCATAAACATCTAAAAATGCTTTTCTGGGACAGCGTTGGTAAGAAAGTAGCTGAGAGTCAGTTATAAACATTAATTATTGAGTTAGTGAGTCATTTCAGTTATCAGTTATCAGTTATCAGTTATCAATTATCCGTTAGCCTCCTGCAGAGGAATTTAGTGAACAGTTATCAGTACCTCTCATCTGAATTAAGATGCTTGAAATAAGGAATATTCTTTATTTTATCCCCTTAAAAGAGGAGGTTTCATTAATGGATAATGGATAATGGATAATTACCTTTCCCTTTTAGGGAGAGGATTGACGCTCAAGGAAAAGATTTATTTTTAACCAATCCTGTTCTTAAAAAGAAGAGGTAATTATTAATAATTAACAATTAATAATTAATTATTGAATTGAAGCCATTGTTATTATAAAAATAAAATTGAAAAAAATAGCAAATATTTGTAATTACAAAATAATCAGAAGGTATCTGTAAAATCAATCTAAAGAAATGTCTCAAATCACAAGTATTCGGTGGGTTATGGCTGCCAGAGAAATCTTATTTTATTTTGTGAGATTATTGTCACCTTTTCATGTAGGCAACAGCCATTTAGCGGAGCTTGGCATTAGCAAAACCTACCCCACATAAAGGCTTAATTTTTTATTTATAGATACCCTCTGAAGCTATTGTTAGAATAAAAATAAAATTGAAAAAAATAGCAAATATTTGTAACTACAAAATAATCAAAGCTCAAAAAAATTAACTTTAAAAAACAAAATGTTAAAAAGAACACAAAATTCATCTCCAACTCAGCTCCTAACAGTGCTTTATATTGCTGGACTCAGTGTAATAGCAGGATTATTTGTAGTTGAACAGATGATAGTAAAAAAATCCCTAGAATATCAGTTTACCAGTTCTCGGGTAATTAACATTGCAGGTCGTCAAAGAATGCTGAGTCAAAAACTGAGTAAAGCTTCATTAGCTATCCAGTTGAGCGCTAATTTGGAAGTAAAAAAACAACGTCAAGAGGAGCTACAAAGTGTTGTGGAGTTATTCCAACGTTCCCATGAAGGACTACAGTGGGGAGATTCAGATTTAGGATTACCTACTAATAATAATAGTCCTAAAGTCAAACAAATGTTTGCTGAAATGGACGAATATTATCAAGCAATGGTTGAGGCAGCTAAAGATTTGCTAATAGCTATAAACTCAGATTCACCACAGAAAAATATTAGCCCTTTTGTAGAAATAATTTTGGAAAATGAGGCCAATTTTTTGCCACGGATGAATGAAATTGTTTTCCAATATGATGATGAGGCCCAAAAAAAAGTTCGCCAAGCTACGCAGACTGAAAATTTATTATTGACAATATCTATGTTAATAGTTTTGTCAGAGGGACTCTTTGTATTTCGGCCTGCAGTAAGACAAATTCAAATACATATTCAAGAAGAGGCCAAATCCAAGAAACAAACAGCCCAGATAGCAGCAGAATTAGAAGAAAAAAATCAGGAATTAAATAAGGCCCTCAAAGAAGCTCAATCATTAGTCAAGCTCAAATCAGAATTTGTGGCCAATATGAGTCACGAAATACGCACGCCGATGAATGGAATAATTGGCATGACAAGTATACTTTTAGATACTGCCCTAGATTTGCAACAACAAAACTTTGTCGAAATTATCCGTGATAGTGGAGATAATTTGCTAGTCATTATTAACGATATTCTCGACTTCTCAAAAATTGATGCTAATAAGTTAGAATTAGAACACAAACCCTTCGATTTACGAGAATGCGTGGAATCTTCTTTAGATTTGTTAGTTCCTCAAGCGATAAATAAAGGACTAGAATTAGCATATATTATAGACGATTCTACTCCCTGCACAATTATGGGAGATGCGACTCGGTTGCGTCAAATTATAATTAATTTAGTCAGTAATGGGATTAAATTTACTGAATCTGGAGAAGTAGTAATAAGTATCACTGCCCAAGAAATTAACTCCGATAATTCTCAAGAACCTACCCAACAAATTCATTTTGCTGTCAGAGATACTGGTATTGGTATTCCGTCAGAAGGTTTGAAGCGACTTTTTCAATCTTTTTCTCAAGTAGATTCGTCAACTACTCGTAAATATGGGGGTACTGGTTTAGGTTTGGTTATTAGTAAGCGACTATGTGAAATGATGGGGGGGCAAATTTGGGCAGAAAGTGCAGGGAATGTGGCAGGAAATCCTATAGTTGCGAATCAAAATAATTGGGTTTATGCAAATCCTATTGCTGTAGGTTCAACGTTTCACTTTACAATCTTAACTACAACTGCTCCGAGTATCCCTAAACCTTATGACAATCCTCAGCCTGAACTTACTGGTAAACGAGTATTAATAGTTGATGATAATCCTACTAATAGACTCATTTTAAAAATACAAACTAAAAAGTGGAATATGATTTCTACAGGAGTAGAGAGTGCTGCAAAAGCTTTAGAATTGCTGATGAGAGGCGAACATTTCGATTTGGCTATTTTAGATCTGCAAATGCCTGAAATGGATGGTCTAAATTTGGCTGCTAAAATTCGTAAGTTGCCAAAACTGAAAACACTACCATTGGTAATGTTAACTTCAGTTGGTTGCCCAAAACATAATGCTACGCTAGATTTACAAGCTTGTGTAAATAAACCGATTAAATCCAGTCAATTGTACGATGTACTGATCAAAGTTTTTGCAGATTGTGAAATTCGGAGCAAAAATCAAGCTGAGGTAGATATTAATCAAAATCTGGCAAAACAAGTACCTTTAAGAATTTTGGTTGCTGAAGATAATGTTATTAATCAAAAGGTGGCGTTGTCAATGTTAAAACGGATGGGTTATTCCCCTGATGTAGTTAGTAATGGTTTGGAAGCTTTGACAGCTTTGGAGCAAGTAGGTTATGATTTGGTCTTGATGGATGTACAAATGCCAGAAATGGGAGGTTTGGAAGCAACAGAACATATCTGTGAAAAGTATGGCAAAGAGTTAGACAAAAGACCTGCTATTGTGGCGATGACTGCAGGAGCAATGGAAGGCGATCGCGAGATTTGCCTAAGAACAGGTATGGATGATTATATTAGTAAACCAGTTAAAGTACAAGCTTTACAGCGAGTTTTAGTCAATTGGGGCAGAAAAGTTTTGGCAAATAAAAATTCAGGATTAGAAATGACACCAGAAACAAACTCGGATATTTCTCACTCTCCCTCTCCCAACCCAAGTAAGGTTTCAAACGATCCTCTAGTAGACTGGGAAGTGATGGCAAATATTCGTCAAGAAATACAAATTGAGGGTGAACCGGATGTGGTAGATGAATTGATTACTTTGTTTATTACGGAAACTACACAACTATTAGCAACTATGACAAAAGCTATAGATGAACTCGAAATTGAAACATTACAATTAACTGCTCACAACTTGAAAGGGAGTTGTAGACATTTAGGGATTGTACGTATGGAGAAAATTGCTGCTTCTATAGAAAAAAAAGCTCAACTTACTTTGATCGTTGAGGCAAAAAAACTGTTAACGAAATTAGAAAATGAGTTTGTTCAGACTCAATCGGAATTAGAAAATATAGCAATATAATTTATAGGGAACAGGGAATAGGGAATAGGGAAGAAGAAAAAAAGAGGTGTCGGAAGTGTGGGAGGTGTCGGGAGATTATAGAAAGATTTGGTAATGCTTGCAGATGGAACATTTTTTTCTACTGAATTAAGCGGATTTGATATTACCGATATTCGATCGCTATATTAAAGCTTAAATTAGGATTTATGATATAATTGCAAAGCACAAAACTTTGTCGTTGAACGTTAATAATTTTATGAACCAGAATCTTTCCCAATTGTCAAATTATCGACAAAATTTTCCAGCTTTAGCTAATAAAAATTATTTTAATTATGGCGGTCAAGGACCGATGCCAGAAATATCTTTACAAGCAATTTCTGACTCTTATCAAAAAGTACAAAATCTCGGACCTTTTTCTGACAAAGTTGGTAAGTGGGTGATAAATGAAGCAGCTTTAATGCGAGGAGCGATCGCTGCTGAATTAGGAGTTTCTCCAGATACTATTACTTTGACAGAAAATGTTACTGTAGGTTGTAATATTCCACTTTGGGGTTTAGATTGGCAGGCGGGAGATCATCTATTACTTTCTGACTGCGAACATCCGGGAGTTATTGCTACAATTGATGAAATTAAAAGACGTTTCAATATTGAGGTATCTACTTGCCCAATAATGGAAACTTTGAATCAAGGAAAGCCTGTAGAAGTAATAGCTGAAAATTTACGCCCAAATACTAAATTGTTAGTAATTAGTCATATATTGTGGAATACTGGTCAAGTTTTACCATTGACTGAAATTGTTAAATCATGTCATCATTTATTTCCATCCCCAATTAAAGTATTAGTTGATGCTGCTCAATCTGTAGGAGTTTTACCTTTAAAATTAGCAGAAACAGAAGTTGATTTTTATGCTTTTACTGGTCATAAATGGTGTTGTGGTCCCGAAGGTTTAGGCGGTCTTTATGTAAGTGCGAAAGCCAGGGAAAGTTTAAGTCCTACTTTTATTGGTTGGCGGGGTGTTTTGAAAGATAAAAGTGGTAAACCGATTGGTTGGCAACCTGATGGTAGATGTTATGAAATTGCGACTTCTGCTTATCCTTTATATTCGGGTTTAAGGGAAGCACTTGCTCTCCATAATCAGTGGGGAACTGCAACAGAAAGGTATGAAAAAATAAAAGAATTAAGTAGATATTTATGGGAAAATTTAACCAAAATTCCTGAGATTAAATGTTTGCGCACCGCACCTCCAGAAGCAGGATTAGTTTCTTTCCAGTTAACCAATGGTAAATCCCATCAAGAGTTAGTTAAATATTTAGAAAACCAGGGAATTATGGTGCGAACTATCCTCGATCCAGATTGTGTGAGAGCTTGTGTTCATTATTTTACTGGAGAGGCAGAAATTGATAAATTAATAGAGGAAATAAAGGCTTTTGTTTAAAGTAGGGGTTTGGTCTCCAAACCCAATAGCAATTTGCGCTTATGTTATGATCGGGACTTACGCAGAACCGCCAGATCTAGTAAGGGCGAATGCCATTCGCCCCTACAGATGCTGTGTAATTCCATATTTGGCCTAAGTCCTGATGATATTTGTTTGTAAGGGTTTGGTCTCCAAACCCAATAGCAATTTGCGCTAACTTCCTCAAAAGATACCAATAGAGGCAAAAATAAAAAGTATAGCGCGTAGCGCTAGGGAATAGGGAATAGTCAAAGGGTTTCAAGATGTATACAGCAGTTTCCGTTGTTATGAGGTACACCCATCGCGGGGATATTGCCCGCACTACAATATTTTTATCATTGATCCTGTACATCATTGTCTCCGAAATTTGTTGTAAATATCCTAACTTTAATGGGTAGCGCTATAAAATAAACAGGACTTACGCAAAGGCACTATATATAGGGTCTAGGTGCGTTACTAAGCGCGCTTTTCATGTCCGCTCTTAGCGGAAACACACCCTACCAATAGGGTTAATGCGTAAGTCCTAATAAATTCTTATCTAGAAATTATCAATTATTATATCATGTCCGGATAATTAGTGATAAAAAAAAGTTCCATCTTCAACCATTACCAAATCTTCCCACACTTCCCACACTTCCCACACTCCCCACCCTCCTCCCTCGTTATTTATAACTATTCAACCGGACATGATATTACTCCCTGTTCGCTGTTCCCTGTTCCCTGTTCCCTGTTCCCTAAAATAAAAAGGTAAAAACTAATGAAAGCAAATTATTCTCTTTCCCATTCTGTAATTGCAGTTGATACTCAGACAACACTCGACTTAATTCTCAATTTCAACGCCGAAGATCGAGTCCAAACATCTAACCGTCGCCCATTAAACTTGAGTTTAGTTATCGATCGCTCCGGTTCAATGGGAGGTCAACCTCTGCGTTATGCAATAAAAGCTGCTCAAAAGTTGGTTGAGTCACTCAACCCTGATGATATTGTCTCTGTTGTTATCTATGATGATAACCCAGAAACAATATTGCCCCCGCAGACAGCAGCAGACAAAGCCAAAATTTCTACTCAAATAAGTCGAATTAGAGCTGGAGGTTGTACGAACCTGAGTGGTGGTTGGTTGATGGGTTGCGATTGCGTTCGATCTCAACAAACTGAAGAACGATTGAATCGCGTCCTACTGCTGACTGATGGGCAAGCTAACAGCGGAATTACCAACCGTCAAGATTTAACAAAAACTGCCAAAGAAAAAGCAGAACAGGGAATTATCACGACGACTTTGGGGTTTGGAACCAACTTTAATGAAGACTTGCTGATTGATATAGCAGATGCTGCTGGTGGAAATTTTTATTTTATTCAATCTCCAGATGACGCAGTTGACGTTTTCCGTATCGAGTTAGAAAGTTTAACTTCTGTTGTGGCAGAAAATCTCACAGTAATTCTACGTCCGGAAGCATCAGTACAGATTTCTGAAGTGTTGAATAACTATCAGTCAACTACTCAGGGAGAAGCATGGGAAATTTTCTTAGGGGATGTCTATCAAGTTGAAGCGAAACAGCTAGCTCTACAACTATCAATTCCTCCGCAAAAAAATCCCGGTTCCTTAACTATTGGTACTATAGAGTATCAGTATCAAAAGACTATTGATGACAAAAATCAACAGGTATCGGAACAAATTCCGATTGCAATAACAGTCGGTTCCGCTGAAGAAGCAAGTCGCACCGAAGCGGATTTGTCCGTAGTCGAACAAACCAGTCAACTGAGAATAGCTCGCCTGAAAAATGAAGCGATCGCTATGGCAGATCGAGGACAGTACGAGGAAGCTGCAGAAGTATTACGTTCTAAGGTTGATGAACTCAAGAGCAAATTATTAAATGAAATATTTGAAGTTGCCGAGGAAATTGCGCAATTAGAATATTACGCGCAACGGATCGAAAACCGCAACCTTGATCGTGCCAGTCGCAAAGAAATGCGCGATCAATCATATCAAACGTTGAACCGGAGTCGCGACGACTTGAAATTACGAGGTTCTACCGCAGGAAATGCAAATAGTTTGGAAGCGGTTTCTAGTGGTGACGACGGTGTTTTAGTCAAATGTTTTCGAGAAGGTGGAAAACTCCGAGTGCGGGTGATTTCAGAAGGCTATAATTCTGAATTTAATGTTCAGTTTCCTCGTGAAATTCGTCAAGAGGGAGTGACTTATGTTGTAGAGGAAATTAAACTTTCAGCTAATGGTACTTTTTACCGTGCTAGCGGTAATATTCGTCGCTTAGTTATACCCGGTGAAGAAAAAGCAGCAACCACTACAGCTAAATCTCAAAAATTAGCAGCAGTCAAAGCAACAGGAACATGGGAAGATTTAGAAACTGTTGATACTGTGGGTGATGGGATTTTAATTCAGTGTATTAAAGAAAAAGGTAAGCTAAGAGCAAGAGTAGTTTCAGATGGATATAATCCTGATTTTAATATTCGTTTTCCTCGGAATATTCGAGCTGAAGGAGTATTGTTTGTAGTTGATGAAGTGCGAGAATCTGCTGATGGTAAATCTTACATTAGTTATGGGAAAGTTCGTCGATTAGTACAGTAGATTTGTCGCTAAATAGATGGAAAAAATATCTTAAATTAAGACAGATATCATCTCCTAATTTCTGTAGGGGCGAATAGCGATTCGCCCCTACAAATCCTGATTTTTTGCCCGATATTTCCTAACACAAAATGTAGACTATAATATTTTGAATAACTCAAATTATCTTCAGGAAAAAAACACTATGAGTTTTGTTAGTCCCAAAGTCGATTATGCTTTTAAAAAAATATTTGGTTCCGAGGAAAGCAAAGATATTTTAATCAGTTTCCTAAATGCCATAATTTATAATGGAGAAAAAATCATTGAATCTTTAACAATTATCAATCCTTTTAATCCTGGTAAAGTAATGAGTCTAAAAGATACCTATTTAGATGTAAAAGCTGTCTTATTTGATGATTCAATTGTGGTTATAGAAATGCAAGTAGCATCAATGAGTGGCTTTAGCAAGCGGGTAATGTACAACTTAGTCAAAGGTTATATCAACCAGTTAAAAAAAGGAGATGATTACCTCTTGCTACGTCCGGCTATAGCGGTAACAATTACAGATTTTATCTTATTTAAAAACCCAAAAAATCACAAAAAAAAGGTAGATGTTATTAATACATTTGTGTTTAAACACCGAGAGCAAAACTGGGAATATCCTGATGAAGAATTGAAGCTAATTTTTGTTGAGTTACCCAAGTTTAAAAAAAGTTTGTCAGAATTAGAAACTTTAGCTGATAAGTGGATTTATTTCCTGAAAGAAACAGCTAATTTGGATGAGATACCAGAAAATTTAGGAGAAGTTGTAGAAATAGAAAAAGCTTTAAACATTGCCCATGAAATTAATATGAGTCCAGAAGAATTAGAGATAGTTGAGCGTCGCGCAATAACATTACAAGATGAAAGAGGACGAATAACTTATGCAGAACAACAAGGACGTTTATCTGAAGCGATCGCCTTTGTTATGCGTTTACTGAAAAAAAGATTTCCAGATATTCCCACCGCAATAACCATTCAAATTGAAAATTTACCTCTTGAATACTTGCAAAGTTTAGGAGAAGATTTGTTAGATTTCAACAGTCTGGAAGATGTGGAAAGTTGGTTAAATTCTCGCTATCCGAATCAATAGAAATATCGGGACTTACGCTTTCCCAACTAATAAACCGGATTTATTGCTCTGATTATTGTTGTTTGAACCAGGAAATTTAGTCGATCAACCCGGTTTCTATGTAAGTCCTGAAGATCGCCTTACATTTTCCATTTATGATATGATATTTTGAATAATTCAAATGCTCTTAAGGAAAAAAATACTATGAATTTTGTTAGTACCAAGATTGATTATGCTTTTAAAAAAATATTTGGCTCCGAAGAAAGCAAAGAGATTTTAATTGGCTTTCTTAATGCCATAATTTATGATGGAGAAAAAACTATTGAGTATGTAACAATTATCAACCCTTTTACTCCCGATCAAGTAATCAGTTTAAAAGATTTAAAAGATACCTGTTTAGATATAAAAGCTGTCCTATGTGATGGTTCGGTTGTGTTTATTGAAATGGAAATTGCAGGGATGACTACTTTTAGCAAGGCAGTAATGTATAACTTAGCCAAAGGTTATAATAACCAGTTGAAAATAAAAGACAATTTCCTTCTACTACATCCAACAATAGTAGTAACAATTATGGATTTTATCTTCTTTAGAGATAAGGCAGATGTTATTAATCCATTTGTGTTTAAACATCAGGAGCAAAACTGGGAATATCCTGATGAAGAATTGAAGCTAATTTTTGTCGAGTTACCGAAGTTTAATAAAACCTTATCTGAATTAGAAACTTTAGCTGATAAGTGGATTTATTTCCTAAAAGAAGCTGGTAGATTGGATGATATACCAGAAAGTTTGGGCATGGTTGCCGAAATAAAACAAGCTTTTAACTTTGCTAATAAAATTAACATGACACCAGAAGAATTAGAAAGAGTCGAATATAGAGCAATAGGATTGCAAGATCAAAAAGGACGAATAGCTTATGCAGAACAACAAGGGATAATTGAAGGGATAATTAAAGGTGAAGCAAAAGCACGACTGAGTAAAGCGATCGCCTTTGTTATGGGTTTCCTGGAAAAAAGATTTCCAGACATTTCCACCGCAACAACCAGTCAAATTGAAAATTTACTTATTGAAGACTTGGAAAGTGTAGGAGAAAATTTGTTAGATTTTAACAGTCTAGAAGACTTAGAAAGTTGGTTAAATTCTCGCTATCCCAATTAAGAGAAATTAGGAAGTCTGAGGAGTGTGGGGAGTCCGAAGAGAAACTACAATCATAATTTCGTCGATAAACCCGGTTTTTGCCTAAGTCATAGTGAAGTTTCAGAGGAATTTAGCTGACTTCTAAGTACCACCAAAATATTATAGCGCTACGCGAAGCGCGAATAGGGAATATAGCAATCCTAAATAGGTTGTAATACCAATTTGATAAATGTTTGCTACAAATAGCTAGGGTGATTTTTAGGAGTCAGAAGTCAGGAGTCAGGAGTCGTATGGGAATCGCTTAAATAGCATTTTTTATGTCATAAATCATCTTTTTTTGTCAAAGAAACATCTCCTCTAAAATATTTTTATCGCCCTTACTATTCGTAACATTCTTTTTTCAAAATGGTATAATATTTTATTGTAGGGGTTTGGAGACCAAACCCAAACGCAAAGGGATTTGGAGACCAAACCCCTACAGTTTTTTTCTCACAAATCATTTCTTATGGCTATAGGGAATAGGGAATAGTAAACTGTCAAAGGGTTTCAATATTTAGAAATATCCTAACCTTAATGCCTAGCGCTATACAACTGAAATAAGGTTGCTATAGTATGATACCATTTTGAAAAAGAATGTTATAAATAGTTTGAAACTTTAGATGTGAAATAATTTATTGAAATTACTGTAGTGTCAAAGTTTTGAGCCTATAAAATCTAACTTTTGAATTTTGACTTTTAAATTTTGACTTCTAAATAGTATGAGTTATTGCTATAATCCTACTTGCCAAAAACCCCAAAACTCAGACAAAAATAAATTCTGCCAAAGTTGCGGAGCAAAACTAATTTTGAGAGAACATTATCGCCTCCTCAAACCAATTGGAATAGGCACATTTAGTCGAACATTCTTAGCAGTTGATGAGGATATTCCCTCAAAACCAATCTCTGTAATTAAACAATTTTTACCAATAGCTACTTCAGGTAAAAATGCAATACAAAATATCAATGAAATAGAAAAAGCATCAACATCATTTCATAGAGAAGCATTACAATTAGACAAACTCGGAAAACACCCCCAAATCCCCAGTTTATTAGCCTATTTTATTGTCTCATCCTATCAATATTTAGTTCAAGAATATATACCAGGAAAAAACTTAGCTCAAGAGTTAAAAGAACAAGGCACATTTGACGAACAAAAAATTAGAAAATTCCTCAGAGAAATACTGCCAGTCTTGCAATTTATACACAAAAATCAAGTCATTCATCGCGATATTAAACCAGAAAATATTATTCGTCGTGGTACTGATGAAACAGGATATGAATGGAGTGGAAATTTATGTTTAGTCGGTTTTGGTGCTGCCAAAGCTATTTCGACTAATGCCAATGTTAACACTGCCACAGTCATCGGTTCCCCAGAATATACAGCTCCCGAACAATTAATGGGTCAACCAGTATTTGCTAGCGATATCTATAGTTTAGGTGTTGTTTGTATTCAGTTAATGACTCAACTAAACCCTTTCGACTTGCGTCACGGTGAGGAATGGTTATGGCAACAACATTTACCCAGACCAGTGAGTACATCCTTAAGTAATATCATTAATAAAATGTTGCAAGTTTCCTTGCCACAACGTTATCATTCAGCAGAAGAAGTTTTACAAGATTTAATGCAAACAGTAGGAAATTCTTGGGAAGCATTGGAAAGTTTAGAAAGTCATGGTAACAAAGTGAGAACTGTAGCATTTAGTATTGATAATCAGAATGTGGTGAGTGGGGGAGAAGATAATAGTATTAAAGTCTGGACTCTGGGAACTGGTAGCGCTCCTCAGACTTTAGGAGGTTGGATGTTCGGTCATTCTGGATGGGTGCAAGCGATCGCTTTTAGTCCCGATGGTCAAACTTTGGTGAGTGGGAGTAATGACGGCAACGTAAAAATTTGGAACTTGGGTACAGGAAAGTTGGTGCGAACTTTGGGGAATTGGTTTGGTCAAGACTGGGGTGCCGTACAGGCGATCGCTATTAGTCAAGATGGTCAGATATTGGCAAGCAGTCATGGTGACAAGACGGTAAAGGTTTGGTATCTCGGCAGTGGGAAAATGCGAGGATTTTTGAAAGGTCATACTGCATGGGTGGAGTCCGTTGCTATTAGTCCGGATGGAAAAGTGTTAGCGAGTGGGAGTGGAGATAAGACGATTAAATTATGGAATGTGGCAACTGGGAAATTGTTGTTAACTTTGACTGGTCATAGTGATGTAGTTCGGAGTGTAGCGATCGCTCCTGACGGTCAGATATTAGCGAGTGGCAGTAGTGACAATACTGTTCGGTTGTGGCAGTTAGCGACGGGAGATTTATTGGGAGTGTTGCAGCATTCTGATGGAGTGAATAGCGTGGCGATCGGTCCCGATGGTTTGATGTTAGCGAGTGGGTGTCGGAATGGGAATTTGTATTTATGGAATCCTTATACAATGGAGGAAGTAGGAGTATTGAGTCAAAATGCCGTAGTGAATGCAGTAACATTTAGTGTAGATGGTCAGATGTTGGCGGCGGGTTGTGGGGATGGGAGTGTGGGTGTGTGGAGGAGGGTGAGTTAATTAATTAATAATTAATAATGGCTTTGTTGCTAGACAAGCATATAGCTACCGCACAAGATCCAAGATCCTTGTACTTCATACTTCTATAACTATTGTCCAATAAATAAATCAATTATCTTCGGTATTAAAAAAAAAAGCTGAAACTTATACCTGTAAAGGCTTTGAGCCATTTAACTATTGGCCAATAAATAAATGAATAAAACATCAATGATCGAGATATGGTGATATAGCTGCCACCTTTGATATAAAAAAAGCTGAAACTTATACCTGCAAAGGCTTTGAGCCATTTAACTATTGGCCAATAGAATAATAGAAATAGGGTGATATAGCTGCCACTAGGTTCACCTTTCATGTCGCGGACAACCGAAAAGCGGAACGGATTTTCTATGGCTATTACAACAAAGCTATTAATAATTGATAATTGATAATTCATAGTGGATAATGAAAACTATATAAAATTTTTTTTAGGGGTTGCAGGTTTGGGAAAGGTGTGTTATGATGATTAAATACTTGGACGTATAGCTCAGTTGGTTAGAGCGCCACGTTGACATCGTGGAGGTCACAGATTCGAGTTCTGTTACGTCCATTTCACTCATCTCCTGATTTTTGTACTACTAAATCAATTGTATCGTATTACAAAAATTAGGGAGAGCGATATAGCTGCCGTTAGGCTCCGCCAACGCTTATGAAACGGATTCAAAAGTCAAGAAGACAGCAAACAAAATTTATTGCAGTCTGGATTATTGCCAACTTTATCGGAGGATTCTTGGTGGGATACCTTGAGGATAACGGTTGGCAGTTTATGGCTACGCTCTTCTTTTCAGGAGCTATTGTGGGTTCTCTGCAATGGATAATTTTGAGGTGGGTAGGTCTGAGAGATTGGTTTTGGCCTTTGGCAAGTGCTTTTGGTTGGATATTTGGCTACTACATCTTAGCTTTGCTACAACCTTTAGTGAGTAATATAGTTAACAGTTTATGGTCTAAGTTTGGGTTGTGGGAAGTATTCTGGCTTAATCTCATCAATCAGCCAATTTTATTCTCATTTATGGCACTCACCCAAGCAAGCATTCTCAGTTACCATACTCAGAAACGAGTACACACCTTTGGAGTTTGGCTGTTCTCCAGTTTGGTTGGTGGAGCTATGAACGGAGCTATTGGTGCATCGCTATGTTCTGCTATTTGTCAGGCATTACCTAATAGATTGATTGGTATTGTCAATGGTACTAGCTGGGCAGTCTATGGTATCGTCACCGGAGTTGCTCTGTTTCAACAATTAATAATTAATAATTAATAATTAATAATTACCTCTCCTTGAAACTGATAGTATTGACTAATCATGAAAATTTTTATTTATTATCCCCTATCCAAGGTCCGGCTTTAAACCAAAATTTTTCGGTAAAATTATCAGAGCTTAAAATTACGAGATTCATAATATAGTCGCGATCGCAAAGATTATCAATGGATGGATAATTTCATACGCCATTTACTCACAATATTTTTTAATTTTATTGGCAACCAATCATCATATTTAGAATACACTGGTAATCTTTTAATTAACTGCCACTCTCCAGACTCCAAAACTTTTGCTAAAGCTTGATAGTGGGAGTGAGGATAATCAGGATTAACTTCATCTAATGGTCCGATACCTCCTAAGTCTCGCGCACCACTTTCCAAACAAGCTAATAATATTTCCGGTTTTGTAACTAAATTGGGAGGAATTTGTAGGGTAATATTTGAGGGTAAAATTTGACTGGCGATCGCTACAACTTCAGGCAATAAATTAATCTCAAAACCTTCACCATTCCATATTTCTTGATTACCAGGACTGTAGGGTTGTAGAATAACTTCTTGAATATGACCCCATTTTTGATGAATATTAGCGATCGCTTCTAAAGTTTCTTTCCAGTCAGCTACAGTCTCTCCAATTCCTAACAATAAACCAGTAGTAAAAGGAATTTTTAATTCTCCTGCCGATTCTAATTGTTGTAACCGTAAAAGTGGTATCTTGCTAGGAGCGTTTTTATGGACTGTTTGTAGTAATTTAGGTGTTATCTGTTCCAACATTAATCCCATTGATACATTTACCTGTTTCAACTCCTTCATTTCTTCCCTACTAAGTGGCCCGACATTAGTATGGGGCAAAAATCCTAAAGATAGAGCTAGTTTACATAAGTCATAGATTAGTTGAAACCAAGTTTGTCTGTATTTACTATTCGGATGTACTTCACCGCTCAGAATCAAAATTTCAATTATACCTTGATTTTTGAGGGATAATAATAGTGTTTCTGCTTCTGACAAACTCAGCCAAGAATTTTTGCCTGGATCTGAGCGAAAATTACAATAGTTACAACGATTAAAGCACTCATAAGTAGGAACTACTGTATATGCAGGACTATATGTAACAATTCTAGGCATAGGTGAAGTTAAATTTAGTTAGCTGGACTTTGGGATTTTTTACACTGAAAATGGCTTCAAACCCAGTATTTGCAAGGGAAATACCTGAACTTGCTTAAAATAGCTGTTTGCGTAGCATTCCGCAGGAAAACCTAGATATATCAAGAAAACGTCTAATTTTAGGTGAAAATATTGCTGTATAAGGGTTTTACCTTATTTTTAACCTGTTTTTTCCTAAAGTCCAGTTAGTTACAGATTGTATATCAACATACTTGCTTGATTAAGTATTTATATAAAGGAAAATCCATGAAAGTTCGTGAGGTACTAAAAAAATTAGAAGCAGATGGATGGTATGAAGCAAGAATGCGAGGCAGTGATCGGGTTCTAAAGCATCCTGAAAAACCCGGTATTGTTGTTTTACCAGGTAATTTTTCTGATGAAATTGCCATTGGAACACTCAAAAGCATTTGGAAACAAGCACAATTAGAGAATAAATAATGAAAGAATATATTGTTATTTTTGAATGGACTGGGAATAACTATTCTGCTTATGTTCCTGACTTACTGGGTTGTATTTCTACAGGTAAAACCCTTGAAGAAACAGAAGGTAATATCAGAGAAGCGATCGAACTTTATATTGATACCTTGCGAGAAGATGGTCAACCCATTCCCGAACCATCCCTTCAGATCAAAGCAATCTCTGTACTAGCGTGACATCCTCCTGACGCTGACCTCTAGGAGGTACAGCGCGGGCTTCCAACATCGTTAGACATTGCTACCCTGCGCCACTTATCTAGACATAATGACCCCGATAGTCCGACTTGACAGCCTATTTCTTGCCCCCGGAGTTCCTGGGTACTAATGGATAATTGATAATTGATAATTAGAGATAGTTTTCATTATCACATATATTTATTTTGTCCATTTGTCTAAAATTGATAAATAAAACTTATAACTAACTCCAAAAACACTATTCTTAAAACCCTTTACAAAGAGAAATAAAGTAGCTAAAGTATTAATAACGGTCAAGGAACACAAAACCCAAGACCGCCGTACCTCGAAAATTTCATACATAAAGCAATCATACATCTATTATGACCACTACTTTACAACAGCGTGAAAACGCTAACGTTTGGGAACGGTTCTGTAGCTGGGTTACTAGCACTGATAACCGTCTTTACATCGGTTGGTTCGGAGTCTTAATGATCCCTACCCTCCTAACTGCTACTATCTGCTACATCATCGCATTCGTAGCAGCTCCCCCTGTAGACATCGATGGTATCCGCGAACCCGTCGCTGGTTCCTTACTCTACGGAAACAACATCATTTCCGGTGCAGTAGTACCTTCCTCCAACGCTATTGGTTTACACTTCTATCCTATCTGGGAAGCAGCTAGCTTAGATGAGTGGCTCTACAACGGTGGCCCTTACCAGCTAGTAATTTTCCACTTCCTCATCGGTATCTTTACTTATATGGGTCGTGAGTGGGAATTATCCTACCGCTTAGGTATGCGTCCTTGGATCTGTGTTGCATACTCTGCTCCTGTAGCAGCAGCAACTGCAGTATTCTTAATCTATCCTATCGGTCAAGGTAGTTTCTCTGATGGAATGCCTTTAGGAATCTCTGGTACATTCAACTTCATGATTGTATTCCAAGCAGAGCACAACATCTTAATGCACCCATTCCATATGTTAGGTGTAGCAGGTGTATTCGGTGGTTCTTTGTTTAGTGCAATGCACGGAAGCTTGGTAACTTCTTCCTTAGTTCGTGAAACAACTGAAACTGAATCTCAAAACTACGGTTATAAGTTCGGTCAAGAAGAAGAAACTTACAACATCGTAGCAGCTCATGGCTACTTCGGTCGTTTAATCTTCCAATATGCATCATTCAACAACAGTCGTTCTTTACACTTCTTCTTAGGAGCATGGCCAGTAGTAGGAATCTGGTTCACAGCATTAGGTGTGAGTACAATGGCATTCAACCTAAACGGTTTCAACTTCAACCAGTCTATCATTGACTCCAGTGGTCGTGTAGTAAATACTTGGGCAGACATCATCAACCGCGCTAACTTGGGTATGGAAGTAATGCACGAGCGTAACGCTCATAACTTCCCTCTAGATTTAGCTGCAGTAGAAGCTCCTTCTATCAAGGGTTAATTTTTGACTGATTAATTAAGTTGATTGATTAATTAAAGAAAGCTCTCCATTTTTGGGGAGCTTTTTTATTTGTTTGATGAAAAATTTACAGCAGTTTTGAGATAAAAATATACCATAATTTCAAAAAGTGGATAATCACCTTCAAATTAGATTTAATATATAATCCGGCTATATAGTATAGCAGGGAACAGGGAACAGGGAACAGGGAACAGTTAGAAAAACATTTCCCAGTCTAAGGTTCATCATCAGTCCATGTCCTAAGCAACTCTTTCTCAGCTATATATGTTCATTATTAAATCGGACCATCTCCCCATCTCCCCCAACAATACACTCTTGTATTCAACTAGATTTGATATTACTCCTTACTCCGTACGGACGTTGCTTGAGCATTAATGCGTTACATGTCGCGCAGCGTTAGCGGAGCGAAAGCGTCAGCAATACGTCCCTACCTCATTACTCATTACTCCTCAGTAATACGATAACTAATTACTCGGATTCTATATAAAGTCTAGGCTATAAGCGGGCTACTTTTTGATTGATTCACTTAAATATACAGGACTTACGCAACGGCACTAATTGTAGTGGCAATATCCAGAATAATCCTAGATATATACACCATAAATAGCGGTACTGCGTAAGTCCTGATATAGTAATTCCCAAAGTTATGAAGTACACTTGCTTTTCTTCTTTTCTATTCCCTGTTCCCAGTTAAGTTAAGTGTTCCCTCAAACCTAAAATTTTGTACCTCGCACTTTTTAGGAATTGCTATAGTATTACTTTGGTAAAATAAGCCCTACTTATTCATTAGATTGAATACTTTAAGATACAAACCCCTTTACAAAGAGAAATAAAGTAGCTAAAGTATTAATAACGGTCAAGGAACACAAAACCAACGACCGCCGTACCTCGAAAATTTCATACATACATCAAGCAATCATACATCTATTATGACCACTACTTTACAACAGCGTGAAAACGCTAACGTTTGGGAACGGTTCTGTAGCTGGGTTACTAGCACAGATAACCGTCTTTACATCGGTTGGTTCGGAGTCTTAATGATCCCTACCCTCCTAACTGCTACTATCTGCTACATCATCGCATTTGTAGCAGCTCCTCCTGTAGACATCGATGGTATCCGCGAACCCGTCGCTGGTTCCCTACTCTACGGAAACAACATTATTTCCGGTGCAGTAGTACCTTCCTCCAATGCTATTGGTCTACACTTCTATCCTATCTGGGAAGCAGCTAGCTTAGATGAGTGGTTATACAACGGTGGCCCTTACCAGCTAGTAATTTTCCACTTCCTCATCGGTATCTTTACTTATATGGGTCGTGAGTGGGAATTATCCTACCGCTTAGGTATGCGTCCTTGGATCTGTGTTGCATACTCTG
>NZ_JAAHHT010000399.1 GCF_010672085.1 Okeania sp. SIO3I5 | reverse complement strand
GTGTGGTCGGTGTGGTGGGTGTGGGGAGTGTGGTCCGTGTGGTCCGTGTGGTCCGTGTGGTCCGTGTGGTCCGTGTGGTCCGTGTGGTCCGTGTGGGAAGAAATTAAAAAATATATATTTTCACCATTACAATGCAGGACTACCTAAATTTTTTCCTTTTAGTCAATTCTCTCCCTAAAAGGGAGAGGTAATTATCCATTATTGAAGAACATCTAGAGGGAAATCTTGTGTAGATGCCGGAAATTGCTATGGGGATAGAGTCCGAACTTAACAATAGCTATTACATTATATCAAGTAGAAGTCAGAACTCAGGAGTTAGGAGTTAGGAATAACGGGGAATTTAGAGCAGGTAGTCGGATATTTTATCCCTTAATTTTTCTGCAATTATTCTGCCCAAAGTCCTAACTTTTTGGTTCCTTAAGCTTAAAAAGTTGCACTTTTTTTCGCTGTCAAAAGCCTAAAATATTTATCTGCAAATGCTTTTAGAGAGGAAAAAGTATTTATCAACAGACAGCTTAACTATGAGAGAATATATATAGCAGAGAAAGAGTTGGCTCTTGACAATTACTGATGATGAATCTCAGACTAGGAAATGTTTTTCATGCCTGTTCCCTATTCCCTGTTCCCTCCTCCCTCCTCCCTCCTATAAAACTTATGAATCATATCTTTTTTTCAGGATAGTTATTAATCATTTATCGGAAAATTTTTAAAAGACCCTAGACAGATATGGTAAAAGTAACTATAATAAAAATAACAGCCATTTAACGAAGTCAGTAGGGGCGAACGGCCGTTCGCCCCTACAGAAGTCAACCCACCCCTAGCCTCTCCCAGGAGCAGGGCTAATTCTTTGTCTGAGCTAGAATATTTAGGGAGAGGGTGGGGAGGATGGGGAGGATGGGGAAGATGGTCCGGATGAGAAGGATAAGGTCTTGGGGTATCCCAAGCTCCATGAATAAAAGCGGACTTTTCTCCCACACCTCCCACACCTCCCCACCCTCTCCTACTTTTTTCTAGGCGTGACAATAAATTGACCCTGCCTCCCAGGAGGGGAAGTCTGAAGTTGTTTTTGTAATGGGAATTTTAACCCCATGAACTAACTAAAGTTAAATTTCTATTATACCCCCCGAACTATAAGTTGCGCGTTTTTGAGACCGCAACTAAAAGTGCTGCGGGTTTCCCAATTACCGAGTATTTTTAAATGACACCAGAAGATCGAGAACTTTCTCTATCCCCAGAAGATTACAGTCTGTTAACAGACCTCTATCAATTAACAATGGCAACCTGTTACGTTGGGGAAAAAATAGACCAAAGACAAGCTAGTTTTGAGTTATTTGCGCGAAAACTGCCTACAGGTTTTGGCTATCTCATTGCTATGGGTTTAGCACAAGCATTAGACTATCTGGGAAAATTTCGATTTAGTCTTGGGCAAATTGACGCTTTAAAGTCAACGGGAATTTTTGCTAATGCTTCTAATAAATTTTGGTCGTTGCTAGCAGAGGCTAAATTTACTGGAGATGTATGGGCGGTGCCAGAGGGAACAGCTATATTTCCTAATCAACCCTTACTGCGGATAGAGGCACCACTTTGGCAAGCGCAGTTAGTAGAAACATATTTATTAAATACAATTAATTACCAAACTTTGATAGCAACAAAAGCAGCGAGAATGCGGGATATTGCTGGAAATGACACCAAATTATTAGAATTTGGCACTAGACGCGCATTTAGTCCCCAAGCTAGTATTTGGGCAGCTCGTGCTGCTTTGGCAGGGGGCATGGATGCTACTTCTAATGTTTTGGCAGCCTTGAAATTAGGTCGCAAACCAGCAGGAACAATGGCTCACGCTTTGGTGATGGCAATATCTGCTGTGGAAGGTAGTGAGGAGGATGCTTTTAATGCTTTTCAGCGATATTTCCCCACCGCACCTTTATTGATAGACACTTATGATACTTTGGCAGCTACCCGTTTATTGGCACAACGAGTTAAAGAGGGTGAAATGCAGCTAAGTGGGGTAAGATTAGATTCGGGAGATTTAGTTAAGTTGTCTCAGGAGGTGCGCTCGCTACTGCCAGAAGTGACTATTTTTGCTAGTGGAGATATTGATGAGTGGGAAATAGCTAGACTTCAGAGAGAAAATGCTTGTATTGATGGATATGGTATTGGTACTAAGTTAGTAACTGGTGTTCCTGTGAATGGAGTTTATAAATTGGTAGAAATAGACGGCATTCCTGTGATGAAAAATGCTACCGGAAAAGTCAGTTATCCTGGTAAAAAACAAATATATAGATATCAGGAAAATGGTCAATTGAAACAGGATTATTTGGGATTAATGGATGAAGATGTATCGAATCAAACAGAACCTCAGACTGATTCTTTTATAAAATTAATGACACAAGTAGTTCAGAATGGGGAAATATTGCAAAAATCAGAAAATCTTGAAGCGATCGCTAAACGTACTGCTATTTCTGTTGCTAGTTTGCCTCCTGAAGTTCGCAGTCTAGAAAATCCTATTTTGCCACCAATGAAAATTTCTCATAAATTACAAGAACTTACACAAAAAACTCAAAGAATTAATATTGCAGGGAACAGGGAACAGGGAACAGGGAACAGTTGGAAAAACATTTCCTAGTCTAATATTTATCATCTAATAATTATTTCTTCTGTAATAGAATGATTGGTTAAAAAGATTTTTTTTATCCTTGAAAAGAGAAGCTTTAAGATCATGTCCGTTGATATCGTTTGTATAAAAATTGGGTAAATATCTACCATATTTAAGCTTCTTCCTTCTTACTTTTTATTTCAGTCAATTATCAAGATTAAATTATGAATAATTTGCAAGTATTATCAGGCTTAATGGGTGTATGTATTGGAGATGCTTTAGGCGTACCTGTAGAATTTTCCAGTCGTAATCAAAGAACAATTAAAAGGATTGAGAATTGATAATTGATAATTACCTCTTCTGTCATAGTAAAGATTATTTAAAAGGAAATTTTTTGCTCCTAAATTGCAGTCAATTATCAAGATGAAATCATGAACAATTATCAAGTATTATCAGGTTTAATGGATGTATGTATTGGAGATACTTTAGGCGTACCTGTAGAATTTTCCAGTCGTAATCAAAGAACAATTAAAAGGATTGAGAATTGATAATTGATAATTACCTCTTCTGTCATAGTAAAGATTATTTAAAAGGAGATTTTTTGCTCCTAAATTTCAGTCAATTATCAAGATGAAATTATGAAAAATTATCAAGTATTATCAGGTTTAATGGGTGTATGTATTGGAGACGCTTTAGGCGTACCTGTAGAATTTTCCAGTCGTAATGAAAGAACAATGAACCCTGTAACTAAAATGATTGGTTATGGCGCACATAACCAACCACCCGGCACCTGGTCTGATGATAGTTCCATGACATTATGTTTAGCTGAATGTCTATGTAATGGATTTGATTTAGAAGCGATCGCTCACTCTTTTTATCGGTGGCGTTATGAAGATTATTGGACTCCTTGGGGTAAAGTTTTTGATATTGGAGGTACGACTGCTGCAGCCATTTCTCGGATTAAAAAAGGTGTCGCAGCAGTAGAAGCTGGAGGTAGAGACGATCGGAATAATGGCAATGGTTCTCTAATGAGAATTTTACCCCTAGTTTATACTTATAAAAACCTTAATTTTTCCGAATTAATTCAACAAGTTCACGACTGTTCTTGTATAACTCATGGTCATTTAAGGTCACAAATGGCTTGCGGTATTTATATCAGTATAGCTATTTGTTTATTGGAAGGTTTAGAACTAAAAACAGCCTACTTACAAGGAATTGAAAATATTCAACAAATATACTCACAAGAAAAGTATGCAGGAGAGCTACATCGTTTCCAGAAAGTATTGAATGGAGAAATTAAAAATATACCTATTACAAGAATTCACGCCAGTGGTTATGTACTAGATACATTAGAAGCTTCTTTATGGTGTTTATTAAATACAAACTCTTTTGCAGAGGCAGTATTAAAAGCAGTAAATTTAGGAGAAGATACAGATACAACCGGAGCAGTAACAGGTGGTTTAGCAGGAATTTATTATGGCATAGAAAATATCCCAAATGAATGGATAGAAGTTATTGCCAGAAAAGATGATATAGTCAATTTAGCCTCTCGTTTAGCAACTTCTATTTCTGATTAGGGAATAGGGAGTAGTTATGAGTTAGGAGGAACGAGAAATTATAATTGAACTAGGAATTTTTAGGAGTTATAAGTCAGAATTAATAGCTTCTTCAATAATGGATAATTATCTCTCCCTTTTAGGGAGAGGATTGACTAAAAGGAAAAAATTTATTTCTCGCGGGGAGATTGGGTATGGTTAGGTAACTCATCCATCTCTCAACCGCTTTTTCCCCTTGAAAGGGAAGGCTTTAAACCTGAATTATCTAATTATTTAATTGTTTAATTGTTTCGGTAAAGGTTAGGAAATTTATAAATCCTGAAACCTTTTGACAGTTTACTATTCCCTATTCCCGATTCAAGTAGCGCTATAAAGGAAAATTTTCTGTAAAGTCTTTTTATCGCACTTATTATTCGTAACATTCTTTTTTGAAATTGGTAGAATTTAGTAGAAGGTACTATTAACGAAGTTAGAAGTCAGAAGTCATAAGCGAGTGTGTAATTCTGAGGTCTCCATTTCCTGCGGAAAGGCTTCGCAAACAGAATATAAGAGACACTCAAGACAGTTATTTTTGTAACGGGTATTTGAGAAAAGCTCCCAAAATATTTCGTCGATCAAGGCGTGGTTTTAGACCCAATTATTTTGATAACTGATAACTGAAATGAACCAGAAAAAGCTGAATGTTAATAACTGAATACTTAATCATTATCATATCCGGATAATCAGTAATAAAAAACCTTTTCCCTTTGAACTAATATTTCCTTCTAGCTTCTGCCTTTTGCCCCCTGCCTTCCCTTCTCCAAAGTGTTAAATATTCAACAGGAAATAATATTACAAACTAATCTAAAAATTGAGAAAATAAATTACAAAATAAATGACGAAAATAGCCTTATTTGGAACAAGTGCAGATCCACCAACAGCAGGACATGAAACAATTGTCAGATGGCTCTCCCAAAACTTCAATAAAGTAGTAGTTTGGGCATCAGATAATCCCTTTAAATCTCATCAAAATCAGAAGAGAACAA
>NZ_JAAHHT010000398.1 GCF_010672085.1 Okeania sp. SIO3I5 | reverse complement strand
TATCTCGGACATTCGGCAGTTTTCTACATCAATAAATTAATTCACGTGGAATTATTAGAAAAACGTATTAACTCTAACTACGAAATATTATTTGAATTAGGAGTAGATCCAGAAAAACCAGAAGAATTAGATAGGGCGATCGCTCACATTAATTGTCCGAAACTAGAAGATGTTTGGCAGTATTGAGAAAAAGTTTATCAAATCATTTTAGACCTAATTCAGAAAACTCATCTTAATCTTCCTATCAATCAAAATCATCCTCTTTGGGCGTTAATGATGAGTATTGAACATCAACGGATTCATATCGAAACTTCATCAATGTTGTTTCGGCAACTATCTGTAGAAAAACTCAAACATCCTAATAATTGGGAATATGCTCCTACTAATAATCAGATAATTAATAATGAAATGATAGAAATTTATGGAGGAGTTGTTAAACTAGGAAAACCAGAAGATCATCCTACTTTTGGTTGGGATATAGAATATGGTGATCGCCAAGTTGAAGTTGCACCTTTTATGGCTAGTAAATATTTAATTACGAATGGAGAATTTCTGGAATTTGTCAAAGCTGGTGGCTATGAAAATCAAGATTATTGGACTCAAGAAAGTTGGCTTTGGAAAACTGAAAATAATATCAAACATCCTAAATTTTGGATAGTTGAAAATAGTAACTATAAATATCGAGCTATGTTTGATGAAATGGAATTACCTTTAGATTGGCCTGTGGAAGTTAATAATTATGAAGCAATTGCTTATTGTCGTTGGAGGGGTAAAAATATTCGCTTAATGACTGAAGCTGAATATAATTTAGTAACTTATGGAAATGGTAAAGAAGTAGAAGCAGATAATTATAATCTAAATTTTAAATATGGTTCTCCAACTCCCGTTGGTTTCTTAGAAACTGCCAAAAATGAATCGGGATTATATGATTTACGGGGTAATGTTTGGGAATGGTTAAGTGATAATTTGAATCCTCTTTCTGGGTTTAAAATTCATCAACTTTATGAGGATATTTCTGCTCCGTTTTTTGATAGTAAACATAATATGATGTTAGGAGGATGTTGGATAACTAACGGTACAGAAGCTTTAAAATATTATCGAAATTGGTTCCGTCCTAATTTTTATCAGCACGCTGGTTTTAGAATAGTTCAAGCATAATTATAAATTGACCGAAAAATTTTGGTTTCAAGCTTCCTCTTAGGGTTTGCGCTCAAAAGTCTGATGGTGGAGGTAGGGAGTAGGTAGGGACTTTACATGCAACGTCCCTACCTACTCCCTACTCCTTACCTGAGCAAAAAGACTTTTTCAACAAACTCCCCAAAGTGATATTATTACCGAAGGCTAGAAAACTTAACTATAAATCCACAATCAAAATGCCAAAATTGACTTTCTCTGATTTAAAACCAACCTTAATGAACTTTAGCGATCGAGTTTTGCAAGGACTTTCTTTACCAAGAAAAGAATTTCCACCACAGTTTTTCTTTCACGACAAAAAAGGCTGAGATATATTTAAACAAATCTGTAAACTAGATGAATATTACATAACTCGAACTGAGATAGAAGTTTTACAACAAAATAGTCAAGAAATTGCCAAAATAATAGGTGAAAAGTGTTTATTAATCGAGTATGGTAGTGGTAGCGTAGAAAAAGTTTATCCTATTATTGATGCTCTTGAATCTCCTGCGGGTTATATACCTATTGATATAGCTAAAGAACATTTATTCGACTATGCAGAGTTTACAAGTTCCAAGTATCCAGATTTAGATATTACTGCTGTTTTTGCTGATTATACTCAACAAGAATTTAAGTTGCCTGATGAGAAATTACTGAACGACAAAGATATTAACAATAAAGTCATTTTATTTGCTGGCAGTACAATTGGAAACTTAGTTTATTCTGAAGCAGTCGCCTTGTTAAAAAAATCGGCTAATTTATTAAATGGTAAAGGAGGTATGTTAATTGGAGTCGATCTTAAAAAAGACCCTAATATACTTCATGCTGCTTATAACGATTCTCAAGGACTTACTGCTAAGTTTAATCTCAATATTCTAGATAATATTAATAGAGAACTTGATGCTAATTTTAATTTAGATGATTTCTATCATTATGCTCCTTATAATCCAACGATAGGCAGGATTGAATTGCACTTAGTTAGCAAGAAATCTCAAAATGTTAAAGTTTTAGGACAAGAGTTTAGTTTTAAAGAAGGGGAAAGCATTCATAGTGAAAATTCCCACAAATATAGCATCGTAGATTTGGGAGAGCTAGCTCTAGAAGCAGGATTTAAACTGAAAAAATCTTGGCTTGATAAAAATAATCTTTTTAGTGTTAATTATTTAGAATTACAGAATTAATATCGAGTTACTGATACTACTAAAATTATCTTCATTGCCAACCCCAATAACCCAACAGGAAATTTAGTTTCTCGCGATGACATTATTAAGATTGTTAGGTCTGTAAATTGTTTGGTAGTAGTCGATGAATGCTACTATGAAATGTCTCAACAAACCGTATCAGACCTAATTAATAAATATGAAAATATATTAGTGATGTGCAGTCTTTCTAAAAGCTTTGCATTAGCAGGTTTAAGATTAGGTTATGGCATTGGAAATGAAAAGTTAATTGACTATCTTTATCGTGGTTCTCAAATCTTTCCTATAAATAAATTGGCATTGGTTGCTGGTATGGCAGCATTAGAAGATTTAGATTATGCTTACTCAAATATTAAGCAAGTTTCTATAGAGAGAGAAAACCTGAGTCAAAGTTTAAAAAAAATAGGGTTTTTTGTTTATCCTTCCGTAACAAATTTTCTGTTTGTGAATACAAAACCTCTGGGAATTTTTTCCTCTAATTTAGTTAAAGCTCTTCGTCACCATAATATATGGATAAAAGACTTTGGTTTTAAGCTTGGTTTAGATGGTTATTACTTTAGAACTGCAGTTAGTACACAACCATGAAAATCAGAAGTTACAAGTTGCTTTAGAAGAGGCAATTTCAGAAATAATTTGAAGTATTTAGGAAGTAGGGAGTAGGGAAAGATAATTGATGATTGATGATTGATGATTTATGTTTTACAGCGGTTTTCATATGAATAAACCACAATGATACTGACTCTTCACTCCTAACTCTTGACTCCTGACTCCTAACTCCTAACTCCTAACTCCTGACTCCTGACTCCTGACTCCTGACTCCTAACAATGAATTTAGTGGTCTACTCAACTGAAAAGCGCTGTATAATTTATTTTATTTTTGATTTTTGGAGATGTCTACAAGTTAATATAGATCGATACTTATGCAGGTGAACCCAGAAACCGAGTTTCTCCTAGATGTTTATTGTCAAAAACAATTATTTACTTTCTTAACCCGGTTTCTTTGTATAAATTATGCAGATAAATAGAGAGAAAATTATTATCATTCTCCTCTATTTTTAATAGCAATATTTTCACCTTTTTGAGTATAGGTTGTGGCAGTGGACTTTTTGAGAAACATTTTTTAAAAAAGCTTCTTGAGTGGAACAAATCTATTCATTTTGTGGGAGTAGACCCAAACAAAGTAGAATGTATAAAAACACAAGAATGGTGTCAGGAACTTAGCAAATTTCAACCAGAGAAATTTACATTTAAAATTCATCCGGTTGAATTGGAAAAATTTGAATCATCTCAAAGTTTTGACATCATTCTGTTAATTCATTCATTTTACTACTTTTCAGAAATTGAATCCTCTTTTCAAAAAGTTTACGAACTTATTGGAGAAGAAGGAATAGCAATTATTGCAGTAGCTGTAAAAACAGCATTCAACCTACCTTTTTCCTATCTAAATCAGCGACTTTATCAAAGGCAAGCATTTTATAGTGAGGATTTATATCAACTCTTTTCTGAACAGAATATTCCTTTTCGTCAAGAAACGATCGAGTTTTTAGTGAATATTACAAAATGTTTTCAGAAAGATTCTCAGTTCAGTAAACATTTACTAGATTTTATATTTGGTGTTGATACGACATATTTTTCTCCTTCCCAATTACAATTTTTGCTGGATTATTTGAGCAGCAATTCACAAAAGTTGGAGAGCGGAGAAATTATGATACCAACTTCTACAAGCCTTTGTTATTTTCAGAAAAAGGAGCAGGAAGAAGAAATAAAAAAAGAGAACTCAGGAAAATTTGTGAACTTAATAAGTAATTAAAGACAAAGAAAAAAGAGAGAAAATGATGATGAATAATTTACAAAAATCAGCGATCGCTAACTTTTTCTCAGACCCAAAACTGAAGCTTGTTAAACTTAATGAGCAAGAATATATGGAAGGACTAATTGCTTATCGTAGTCAGCATGATGAACAAGACATGATGTTTGAAGCTACACTTCAGGCAATAGAAAAACATAAGTTTTCACAAGAAAGTTATACTATTTTGAGTATAGGTTGTGGCAGTGGACTTTTTGAGAAACCTTTTTTGACAAAACTGCTTAATTTGAAAAAATCTATTTATTTTGTGGGAATAGATCCCAACAAATTAGAATGTGTAAAAACAGAAGAATGGTGTCAAGAACTTAGCGAATTTCAACCTGAAAAATTTAGATTTAAAATTTATCCAGTTGAATTAGAAAAATTAAAATTATCCCAAAGTTTTGACCTTATCCTGTTAATTCATTCATTTTGCTACTTTTCAGAAATTGAATCCTCTTTTCAGAAAGTTTACGAACTTCTTAGAGCAGAAGGGATAGCAATTATTGCAATAGCTGTAAAAACAAAATTAAACGAACCTTATTACTCTATAAGTCAGCGACTTTATCAAAGACCAAGGTTTTTTAGCGAGGATTTATATCAATTCTTTTCCGAACAGAATATTCCTTTTTATCAAGAAACGATAGAGTTTTTAGTTAATATTACAAAATGTTTTCAGAAAGATTCTCAGTTGGCTAAAAATTTACTAGATTTTATAGTTGGTGCTAATACGAAATATTTTTCCACTTCGCAATTACAAATATTGCTAGATTATTTCACCAGCAATTCGCAAAAGTTGGAGAGCGGAGAAATTATGATTCCAAATTCTGTAAGTCTTTATTATTTTCAAAAGAAAGAGGAAGAAGAAATTAAAAAAGGGAACTAAGTAAAGTTTGTGAATCTAATCAGTAATTATGCCAGTTTGATAAATGTTTGCTACAAATACTTGAACTGTTTCTAGTAGTCAATAGTTAGTAGGGGCGAACGGCCGCCCCTACAGTAGAAAGAGCTGTTA
>NZ_JAAHHT010000397.1 GCF_010672085.1 Okeania sp. SIO3I5 | reverse complement strand
TCACCAACAGCAGGACATGAAACAATTGTCAGATGGCTCTCCCAAAACTTCAATAAAGTAGTAGTTTGGGCATCAGATAATCCCTTTAAATCTCATCAAACATCCCTAGAACAACGTTCGACAATGTTATCTATTTTGATTGAAAATATTGACTCCAATCAAAACAATATTTTTGTACATCAAGAATTAAGTAGTCGTCGGACTTTAGAAACCGTTGAACTTGCCATAAAAAAATGGGATGATGCCGAATTCACCCTAGTAGTAGGTTCAGATTTAGTCAAACAATTACCAAATTGGTATCAAGTAAAAGAACTTTTACAAAAAGTAGAATTATTAATAGTACCTCGAAAAGGTATTACAACAGAAAAGACAGATTTGCAGAAGTTAAAGGAACTAAATACAGGAGTAAAAATAGCTTCTTTAGAAGTTCCGAATGTTTCCTCATCCGCATATCGCGAACAAGGAGACGAAATGACTATTACACCTCCTATTAAAGATTATATATATCAGCAGAAGTTATACCAATGGCAGAAGTAAGCAACAGAGAAAGTGTAAATAATAAAGCAGACTTTAAAGTAGGGGTAGATAATGTAATTTTTTCCGTTGATACTCAACAAAACCGCCTCTTAGTTTTGTTAGTAATGCGACAAAAAGAACCATTTATTAACTACTGGAGTTTACCAGGTACATTAGTAATAAAAGGTGAATCTTTAGAAGCAGCAGCATACAGAATATTGGCAGAAAAAATTCGGGTTAAAAATCTATATTTAGAACAATTATATACTTTTGGCGGTCCTGGTCGTGACCCTAGAGAATCTAGTTATAATTGTAGATATTTATCAGTCAGTTATTTTGCTCTAGTGAGATTTGAAGAAGCAGAATTAATTGCTAATGGGGTGACAAGTATTCGTTGGTATCCTGTTGAAAAAATTCCTCAGTTAGCATTTGACCATCAAAAAATTATTGAGTATGGATATTCTAGATTAAGAAATAAACTTGAGTATAGTCCTGTTGCTTTTGATGTTTTACCGGAAGAGTTTACTTTAGGGGAATTATATCAACTTTATGCAAGTATTTTAGGAAACAATTTTTCCGATTATTCTAATTTTCGTGCCAAGCTATTAAAGTTAGGTTTCTTATCTGATACTGGCATCAAAACATCACGAGGTGCTGGTAGACCTGCTAGTCTTTATCGGTTTGATATTGAAGCATTTGCTTTGGTAAAGGATAAACCTTTAATGTTTATTTGAAAATCCCTTGAGATAGAAGATTTGACAGTCGCTCTAAATGAATAAAAATTGAAAAGTTCATGCTGTTCAAATCCTTTCTTTCTCATCACTCCTGACTCCTAAAAAAATAGAGTCTCAAGCCTCCTCTTTCCAGAGGATGAAAAAAATATTCCGTTCAGTATTAAAGCTTCTGGGTTGAGCGAGAGATGATTTTTTACCCGAAGAGTTTACTTGAGCAGAATTAGATCAACTTTATGCAAGTATTTTAGGAAACAATTTTTCCGATTATTCTAATTTTCGTGGCAAGTTATTAAAGTTAGGTTTCTGATCTGATACTGGCATAAAAACATCACGGAGTGCTGGTAGACCTGCTAGTCTTTATCGGTTTGATCTTGAAGCATTTGCTTTGGTAAAGGATAAACCTTTAATGAATAGTTTGAAAATCCCTTGGGATAGAAGATTTGACAGTTGATCTAAATGAATAAAAATTGAAAAGTTCATGCTGTTCAAATCCTTTCTTTCTCATAACTCCTGACTTCTCAAAAAAATAGAGTTTCAAGCCTCCTCTTTCCAGAGGATGAAAAAAATATTCCGTTCAGTATTAAAGCTTCTGGGTTGAGCGAGAGATGATTTTTTACCCGAAGAGTTTACTTGAGCAGAATTAGATCAACTTTATGCAAGTATTTTAGGAAACAATTTTTCCGATTATTCTAATTTTCGTGCCAGACTATTAAAGTGAGGTTTCTGATCTGATACTGGGGTAAAAATATCACGGGAGCAGGTAGACCAGCTAGTCTTTATCGGTTTGATGTTGAAGCGTTTGCTTTGGTAAAAGATAAACATCAGGACTTACGCATAACCACCAAATATATTAGGGGTTAACGGCCGTTAACCCCTACAAATAGTTTATAACTTCGTCTTTTGCGTAAGTCCTGTGTTAGAAAGAAACCAAAAACCTTTAGAAATCAAGACTCGGGTTCAAAATGGTTAAATGAGGAAGATCGCCTCTCGACTGCCTAAATCTAGTACATCACAATGAGTGCTTTCTTGCATCATTGATTACTTTCTTCAGCTTTAAGAGCGGATATCAGCTGTAACACCCAACCATACGAATCTGCTACTGAGACAAGGGCGTGAAGAAGACTCCATAGTCGGTACCCCTTGCTAGCTGAATAAGGTTGAATACGCCACACTTCAAGATCACCAACATGAATTCTAATCTCATCATGTATCAGCGCACACTTTTCCTCAATTATGTCTAGTTGCTTTTCTGAAGGCTTACCTGTTGAGCGCATGCTATAGTCAAATACATTTTCAACCTGGTTGATACCAAGTACAAGGCTCCTAAATCCATGTTTTACATTTGGAATTACAACCTCTGAAATCCATTCAAGATCATATGCTAAAGTACCAATCGCATCAGCTTTCATAATCCAAAGTACTGCATATGCTTCAGGCAAGTTATCCTGAAGAATAAACTTATAATCTGCATCAACACTGCGACTTACTCCCCAACCCGGCAAATCAAGAAGCCGAAAATCAGGCTGAACACTTTCAGTAAGCTTAACATTATTCCAACCAGCTTTTCGAGTAGTATTGCCAACATGTCCAATAGTACAAACATCGTGTCCAATTAAAGCATTGATGGTTTTACTTTTGCCGACAGAAGTTGCACCAACCATTGCCAAGTTAAGAGTTTCAAATGGCTGATCTGATGGTGTAATTCCCTGCTTTCGTAACCGCTCATCTAAGTTATTGCGAAGCTGACTTAACGACCTTTCTACCATAATAAATGTAATGTTCCTTGAAAATTATGATGATTACTAAACATATACTGGAGAGTACAAAGTTCTTCTAAAAAACGATTTGCTTTCAAGACTGAAAGTATCACTAGAAAAGGCTTACAGCACTACCCTAACTTTTAGATAGCTGAAAGCCTTAGCTAACGATAGTCATTCCTAGAACTTTGCACTATCTAGTCAAAAGTATTAAGAAACATTTTTATCTTTTTTTGCTCTTTCCAAAAAGGTTGTTCCAAGATCCCAAATGTTTGCAACAGTCGTGGTAACTGCATTAACAGCACGGAAAACATTTCCCACAGCGTCTATTTCATCTTTGTTCCGTATAGCCCAATTAATCGGACCGTACCAAAAAGGGGTAGGCGGATCTTTCTCTGCGGGAGGGTCATTGTTCTCTGTATACCTACGAGGACTTACTGTCATAAATCTTCTCCAAAATTTTATTTAATTAAAAATTCTCAAAATAATAAGGTTATCAGGATTAAAGACAAAAAAATCCCTATAAGCTTTGCCTGATAAAGGTTTTAGTCATTTTTTTTGCTTGGCTTAATTCCCAAAAACTCTATAGAGTAAAACGGCGATTAGCTAACTATGTCCCTGCTGTTGATTAAAATTCGGCCAACTGGATAAAAACCAAACTTTTGAAGTATTCTAGCTATGTCTCTCATTGTTTCTCTTTTTTCCTCCTGTCTTCTTCCTTACTTTGACTAATGAACAAAAAAACTCTAACTTTAACCGGATTATTTTTAACAACTCTCCTCCTAATAACAATAAACTTATTTTCTGCCCAAAATGCCGAAAGTAGATCACAAAACCCTCTATCTCTTGGTTTCCAAATTATTAACAATTCTCAGGGAACAACTCTTTATCAAAAAGATTTAGATTATCTACAAGTTGTCGATCTAACTCAAGGCGCAAAAATTAATTTTATCTACGGAAAAATCACAGAGTTAGGTACTAAAAAAGGAGCTTACGGCGGTAACGAGCCACAATTTAAACGTCAGACAATATCACAAGTATGGTCTAACTTATTTTCAGAAAATTCAAGTTTATTTTGCATCACTAACAGTCAATTTTTTAGAAACGATCAAAACTCCTCTACAGGATTAGCATTTCCTGTTAAGTCAGATGGAATTATAATTAGTGATGGTTATGCCGGAGAAATAGAATTTCCCGATGAAAAGTTAATCCTAGAAGTCTGGAATGATAGAGCATTAATTACTAAATTTCAGCCAAATAATCTCCAATTATCAACAGCACCTAATTTTATTGTTGGTTTACAGGAAAATGCAGATAAAGGAGTAGAAAATAAAACAGGTAGAACCTTTATTGGAGTCAAAGATAAAGATAGCGATCGCCTAAATGAAACAATTTTAATTTTTACTTCCAAAAAAGCAACTCAACCTCACGCTGCTAAAGTTTTGAAAAGTTTCGGCGCAACTCAAGTAATCATGTTAGATGGTGGAGGTTCAACACAATTAATTTGTCAGGGAAATACTTATATAGATTCATCAAGAACTATCCCTCAAATGATTGCTATTTTCAGTGGAGATGAAGTCAGAAAGAAAGCAGAATAATTTAGTAATCTAGGATAGTAGGATTAACTATTAAAAACTCAAGACTACTTACGCTTAAAAAATGGTAAGTATTCAGCCATAAACTCTCAGCTAAGTAGTCGTGCAAAATCAAAAATAAACTTCCTAGTTGAGAGAGGAAACACTTAACCCGAAACACTTAAATCGGAGAAAGAATTGATAATTTATGAATAAGATTGGAGATGTCTAATAGTAATTTGTAATTAATTTTGGATAAGCACTTATATAGCACTACACATTAAGGTTAGGACATTTCTAAATCCTGTTTGCGCAGCATGACCTAGGAAAACCTTTTCACAATCTGCTATTCCCTATTCCCTATTCCCTTTTCCCTTTTCAAGTAGCGCTATACAATTAATGCCGGCATAAGCATTTATCAGCTATTGCTTACAGCATAGCCTTAAAAGCAGGGTATTATTGCAACTCCCATGGGATCTAGCTAACTGCTAATAGCTGAATGCTTACAACCGATAAACTTTTACCCATATTTTGATTTTTTTGAGATTTAATCAAGAAATCCTAATTAATTCCTCAATACTTTTCTTATTAATTTTCCACATTTCCTCTTCTTCCCAAACCCATCTACTATCAACCCGCTGCACCGTACCATCAAAATTAAAGACAGTTACCGTTGCTAAAGTCTCAATCCACACAGTCGCTCCACAACTATGAG
>NZ_JAAHHT010000396.1 GCF_010672085.1 Okeania sp. SIO3I5 | reverse complement strand
TCCTGACTCAATTTTTAATAAGAAAGTAATTTTCTAATAGATATAGTCATCTTGAATGATTTGTGAAAAAAGCGGTAAGGGTGGGATTTCCCCAACCCAAAATCGGATGGGTTGGTAGAGCAAACCTTTACCAGAAAATTTGACAACCTCTGGAAAATTGCTATCCCAACTTAGAGAAATTATCCCCATGATTTTTTCCTTTTTCCCTCCTCAAGTAATTGCTTCTATAAAATTATGATAGATATTTTCAAGTTTTTTATATTCAGATAACACTTCAGTTTCTAACTTGTCAAACCTGGCTAATTCTTCTCCTCTATTAATTTCTCGTTCCTCTTTTTGCTTAAGTAAATTATCTAATTCACTCTGGCGAGATTGAATATCATCATCTATCCTGTCACTTACTTCTTGCTCATAATTATCAAAGCATTCTTTAATTGCATCATAGATTGGTTGCCATTGTTCCTGAGCAACTTGAGGTAAATGTTTTACTAGCTCCTTTTTAGTTACTTGAACTAACTGTTTTTTGGCTTTGTCTGCTTGCATTACTCCTACTCCTAAACCTAATAATGCTAAACCAACCGGACTTAAAGTTATTCCAGTTATTGTACCAATAATTGTTCCTATTCCTGCCACAGTGACTAAGTTTAATAAAATATTTTTCCAGTCAAAACCAGCTCCTGCCATTGCCATACCGGCAATATTTCCTCTGGCTAAAGAAAATAATCCCATCGCCCATTTTGCCCAAGTGGGAGAGTCATCTTCCTGACCAGAACTGTTGAAAGAATTAACTTTTTTTCCTGTCATTTTTTCAGTGATTTTATCTGTCACTTTAGTGTAAGAAGCACCATAATGAGCAGCCATTCTTGATAGTTCTAAAAATGCTGCATCCATTTCATTTTCCACAGTTATCGTCCAGTCAGCTAATTTATCATTAATATATTGTTCAAATGCTTTTTTTAATTCTGCTTCAAATCCTTCTCGTTTCTCTTTATTCAGAAAATCCATAAAGTTTAAATTTGGCTGATAACGTAAAAAGTCAGTCTCAAAAGTATCACCTAAATTTAAAACATAAGAGCGAAAAGAATCAGCCACAACTCTAGCTTTCTTATCCCGAATTATTCTAATTTCCTTTTGAAATTGGTCGCGAATTTCTGTAAGTTTTTTAAACTCTGGTTCCACAGAACTAATCCTAGCTTTTAACTCATTTACATCCTCATCTAATAAAGGTTTTCTACGAGCGATCGCCTCCTGAACATGACTATTAGCTTGACTAGCTAAAATCTGAGCTTGTCGAAATTCTTGAGCTGCTCTTTCTTTAGTTAAAAAATGATTTAAAGCGCCCATAAATTCTGGAAAACCTGTTCCTTCTAGAGAAGCAAAACTATTTTTTATCCGCCGTCGCAAAGCAGGCAAAGCAGATATTGCAAATACCCTTTCTTGATAAATATTTTGACCATCAATCAGACAATATTCAGCTAAATTAGCATGAAAAACTTTTTGAACTTTTGCCTCTGCTTCTTCTAATTCTTCGGCATCATCTGGATCGATTAAACTTTCTCGAATTTGGTCAAAAGCATTAATCAGAAAAAAGACGCTCAGACCCCTATTTTTAATATAATTTTCTAAATAACGACGTTCTCCCAAAGTACAAGGTTGAGTTGCTCTCATCACAAATAAAATGGCATGACAATTATTAATATATCCCAGAGATAATTCATTCCTTGCCTCCGTATCATTCAATCCCGGACTATCAACAATTTCTATACCTTTTTCTAATAGTGCCAGAGGATATTCAACTACAGCATAATCAACATCAGGAAAAGCTTGTTTATTCTCCTTTTCTAGTCTTTTCGCTTCTGCCGGATCGATTGTATAATTGCGTTTAAAAACTTTAAAATCTAAATCTTCAGGATTTTTCCCATCATTAAAATGAACCGTTACTTTTTTCTGCGTTCCATAGCGCAAAATAGTTAATAAAGCTGTGCAAGGATTAACATCACTGGGAAGAATATTTTCACCAATTAAAGCATTTAAAAAAGTGCTTTTGCCTCGTTTCATATCTCCCAAAACCATTAACCGAAACACACCCTCTCGGAGATTTTTACTAGCAACCTTAATATCCTCTATTTCTCTTGCTAAACCCAACTCACCAGAAGTTTGTTTACCTGCTAATTCTGCTACTTCTAATGTCTCAGATATTTTTGCTAAACTCTGAGCAACTTTGGCACGAACTTCCGCTACTTTTGCCAAATCTTGAATAAAATTTTCAGCTTCTATTTTGTTAGTCATGTTGTTTTTTATTTTCTAATAGAATAAGTATAGCGCTATGGGCAAGTCAAAAGTTAAAAGTAATATCTGACTGAGTTTGCGTAATGCTATAACAAGGAACAAAAAATATACTTTGATACTTGAGCTAAGGATTAAGATAACACAAAATTGTTTTTTCTTCCTTCCTTCTTGAAAATTTTATCCTCAATGAATTAAATTTGCTCAACTATAAACACTGAGAATTAATAGACATCTCCAAAAATAAAAAATGAAATCAATTCAAGATATGAAATTATTGATTTCATTCCCTATTCCCTATTCCCTATTCCCTGACTTCTGCAAGAATTCTAATAGTTATAATTAAAGCTCTTAATAGGGTTTTAACTATAAGTTATAGATATTGTTCAAGCTCTACTACAAACAAAAACTTTTGGTACTGATAACTGATAACTGATAACTGATAACTGATAACTGACTATAACCACTCTGTCTGTTGCTGTAAACAAGCTAAAGCAACCTCAGTTTCCACTTGAGTAAACTGAGTATAAAATCGACTCACACTCAAAAATGGGCGAGGAGTATCCAACACAATTAAGCGATCGCAACATTCCCTCAAATCTGGAAGCAACTCTGGAGGAGCAACTGGTACACATATCCAAACAGCATTAGGTTTCTGTAACTGAATAGACTTAACTGCAGCTATCATCGTCATTCCTGTAGCTATTCCATCATCAACCAAGATCGCTAACCTACCTAGAGAACTAACTTCAGGTTTTCCAATAGTCAGTTTTTCTAATTGAGATAAAGCTTTTTGCTGTGCTTTTTCAATCAAAGTATCTTGAACTTCTAAACTCTGTGGTTTCTGCTTTGACCAAACTACACAACCATCTGCTGTTACAGCACCGAGAGCTAATTCTGGATTAGACGGTAAAGTAATTTTCTTAGCCACCACCACACTCAATGGACAACCCAACCGACGAGCAACTGGCACTCCTACTGGCAACCCTCCTCTTGGGAGAGCATAGACAATAGGGTTGAGTTGCTGATCTGTGGTCGAATTTTCATGGCAAAAGTGGGAAAAAATTACTTCTGCCAACTTTGTTCCGGCATCAGTGCGATCGCGAAAGATATGGATAGATGACATAATTTTGATAATGAATAATGGATAATGAATAATGGATAATTGATAACTAATCCTAAGACTGTGAGAAGCAAAGGCAACTTTGATATCTGATACGGGGATAAAATTTTGTCTGTATCTTGAAACCATATTCAACCTGTCCATAGACGAGATAAATACAATTACTCGTTTTAAGTATATTTTTTCTAAGAGGTTTAAAGCTTCTTCTTTTAAGGAGAAAAAAGAAATAAGATTTCTTGACTTGATTCAACCCTCTCGGTTTTAACCAAGGGTAATTATTCATTATCAATTATCTATGATCCATTATCCATTAATGAATATTGACCTTTACATTTTAACAACTGATAACTTATAAATTATAACTGACAACTAATAGCTGATAACTGATAACTGATAACTGGTAACTGAAATTATGTCTAGTGAAAAACAACTTAGTCTCTTTGACTTGTCAAACAATGATGACTCCTCAGCATCTACCTCTGACTCTGACTCCGACTTTAGTCTGATTCCTACAAATGCTAAAATTCCTATTCCATCTGGAAAATATAAAACAATGGAAGAAATAGCGGTTCACTGTAACCAATGCTGCAGATGTGAACTGGGGGAAAACCGGACTAATGCTGTTATTGGTAGAGGCAACCCCAAGGCAGATATTATGATTATTGGGGAAGCACCTGGTCAAAATGAAGATGAACAAGGTCTGCCTTTTGTGGGTAAGTCTGGGCAACTGCTTGATAAAATTTTGCAGTCTGTGGAGTTGAGTAGCGATCGCCACGTTTATATTTCTAATGCTATTAGGTGCCGTCCACCGGAAAACCGGACTCCTACTTCTAAAGAAATAGAAGCTTGTAAACCCTATTTATTGGAGCAAATACGTCTTGTCGATCCAAAAATTATTCTTTTAACTGGGGCAACAGCGGTTAAAGCTTTAACTGGTGATAAGCGCGGTATTACTAAAATTCGGGGGCAATGGATGGAGTGGGAGGGGCGACTTTGTATGCCGATTTTTCATCCAGCTTATCTTTTGCGTAATCCTTCTAAGGAAGTTGGTAAACCAAAGTGGTTGATGTGGCAAGATATTCAGGCGGTTAAGCAAAAGTTGGAAGAGCTTGAAAATGATGATAGTTCTATTGATTTTTGAACAGGGAGTATCGTTTCATTTCCTGAAGCTCTCGGAGCTGGATGATGAAATTTTTCCTTTTATTGCGTATAGAGCAATAGTCGTTTCATTTCCTGAAGCTCCCGGAGCTAGATGAGCAAAATTTTGCCTTTTTCCTTTTATTGCGTATAGAGAAATAGTCGTTTCATTTCCTGAAGCTCCCGGAGCTGGATGAGCAAAATTTTCTCTTTTATTGCGGATAGAGAAATAGTCGTTTCATTTCCTGAAGCTCCCGGAGGCGGAGGATAAAATTTTGCCTTTTTCCTTTTATTGCGGATAGAGAAATAGTCGTTTCATTTGCTGAAGCTCCCGGAGCTGGATGAGCAAAATTTTCTCTTTTATTGCGGATAGAGAAATAGTCGTTTCATTTCCTGAAGCTCCCGGAGACGGATGAGCAAAATTTTCTCTTTTATTGCGTATAGAGAAATAGTCATTTCATTTCCTGAAGCTCCCGGAGACGGATGAGCAAAATTTTGCCTTTTTCCTTTTATTGCGGATAGAGAAATAGCCGTTGCATTTTCTGAAGCTTCCGGAGGCGGATGATGAAATTTTTCTCTTTTATTGCGTATAGAGCAATAGTCGTTTCATTTCCTGAAGCTCTCGGAGCTGGATGATGAAATTTTTCTCTTTTATTGCGTATAGAGCAATAGTCGTTTCATTTTCTGAAGCTCCCGGAGCTGGATGAGCAAAATTTTTCTCTTTTATTGCGTATAGAGCAATAGTCGTTTCATTTGCTGAAGCTCCCGGAGCTGGATA
>NZ_JAAHHT010000395.1 GCF_010672085.1 Okeania sp. SIO3I5 | reverse complement strand
TGATAGGAAATAGGTTGGGAGGCAATATGCAATAGTTGCAGGTGTTAATTTTTCTACGTTTTTACAATTTTTGTGAGGAAAAATCAAGAGTTTTAGAGGGTATCTATAAATAAAAAATTAAACCTTGATGTAGGGTGGGTTAGGCAGCAATAATCTCACAAAATAAAATAATATTTATCTAACCGCCGTAACCCACTAAGTATAGATATTTGAGGAGTTTCTTGAGATTTATTTTACAGATACCTTCTTAAAGATTAATTTAGTAATTTTTTGGCACTTTTTGTGACCAGAAAAAGCCTTGAAGTTTTATATGTAAATGCTTTTGATATTTAATCAGCAAACCCTAATTATTTACTGTTATCTTGATTTATCTTTATGATTAATAAATAAGGTTTCAAGCTTCCGGTTTTAGGAGGAGGTACTGATAACTGATAACTGATAACTGATAACTGATAACTGATAACTGATAACTGATAAAGATAATGTTGACAAAAAAACTAGAAGAACTGAAAAATATATTTACTGAAATGGAGAAAGCTTTAATTGCTTACTCTGGTGGAATAGATAGCACTTTAATCGCTAAAATTGCTTATGATGTTTTGGGCGATAAAGCTTTAGCTGTAACTGCTGTTTCTCCTTCTTTATTACCTGAAGATTTGGAAGATGCTCGAATTCAAGCAGCAGTTATTGGTATTTCCCATGAAGAGGTAAAAACTAATGAAATGGAGAATCAAAACTATACTTCTAACCCAATAAACCGCTGCTATTTTTGTAAAAGTGAATTGCATGATACTCTCAAACCTTTGGGGTTAAAACGAGGTTATTCTTATGTAGTAGATGGAGTAAATGCTGACGATTTACGAGATTATCGTCCTGGTATTCAAGCAGCAAAAGAAAGAGGTGCAAGGTCGCCTTTAGCAGAAGTAGGAATTAGTAAGTTTGAAGTTAGACAACTTGCTAAAGAGTTAGATTTACCTTGGTGGGATAAACCTGGTCAACCTTGTTTAAGTTCCCGGTTTCCTTATGGGGAAGAAATTACTTTAGAAAAGTTACAAAGGGTTGGGCGTGGGGAAAGATATTTACGAGATTTGGGATTCAAAAATTTACGAGTACGTTCGGAAAAAGATACTGCTCGAATTGAAATTTTGCCAGAACAAATTAAGGAGTTTGTGTTGACAATAGATTTGCCTAAGTTGGTAGGAAAGTTTCAAGAGTTTGGCTTTATTTATGTCACTTTAGATTTAGAAGGATATCGGAGTGGGAAGTTAAATCAGGTTTTGTCGCGTGAGGTATTGGGAGGAAAAGTTTAGACTAGGTTTCTCAGAAATTAAATTATTCCCATAGGAATGAAGTTTACTTTCTGCGAGTCTTTTTGTAGGTTATACCAGTTTCAAAAAATACTCCTATATTGATTTTTTTTAGTAGTTAGAGGATGCTTTAGTTTCCCAACATTAGTAGTTAAAGGAAACTGGAGAAAACAGTTTTTCCCACTACCAAACTCCTAGCTCTCATACTGTAACTATCTATGCATGAATTTGGTATTAGGAACTTGTAGGTAGAGCTGTTTCATTAATTAGAAAATTGATTATTTCGGTCAAATTTATGACTAATCCCAATCATAATAGCTGAATGCTATAAAAAAGAAATGAAAAACTTATTCCGAGAATCAACTGTTTTCCAATCCTAGATATTATTTATCTTTTTATTCTTATTTCTGAAAAATAGTGATCGCTCTTATCCAACTATGACAATTACACTATAAAAAGTAGTTCCTTGAAGTAAGAATCTTAACGAATATATTTCCATGTTTGACCTCACTTCCGCAGAGAAAAACTTAACTATTCTTGACTGTGCAGAATGACCTTTGAGTTTTAATTATGAAATGACTTTGCAAGGATACAATGTTATTTCTTTTGATTCAATATATCAGTTTAATGCCGATGAAATTTCTCAAAGTATTCAGGCAATTTATCAAAATATTATTGACCAAGCAAAAGTCAATTACGCTCGTTTTCTATGGCACAATTTTCAGTCACCGGAAAATTTTGGAAAAGTAAGAATGGCAGCTATGGAAAAATTTTTACAAGACTTTCCTAATGGAGTTGAGCAAAAACGTTATTTAACTGCTGAGTTGCCGAACTTACCTTTTGAAAATAGAAAATTTGATTTAGCTTTATGCAGTCATTTCCTATTTTTATATTCTGACAAATAGTCAGAATAATTTCATCTAGAATCAATTTTGGAAATGTGTCGAGTTGCTAAAGAAGTAAGAATTTTTCCTCGGCTGAAACTTTCTGGATAAATATCCCAATTTGTAATGCCAATAATTGAAAAATTATCAACTCAAGGATACAGAGCAGAAATTAAACAAGTAGCTTATTAATTTCAAAAATGAGGTAATCAAATGATAAGCATTCAGCGGTAATCTATTAGCTATTAATACCAATTGTGAGTATTTATATTTGATTTATAAACTTGAATAACTAATGTCAATCTTAACTTTAAATATTATTCAGAATTTCTAAAAATTCATCAACAACTAAACTTGGATTGTTATAGCATTTATTTGAATCAAAACGGAAAATCCTCATGCCATTTCTTTCAAAATCTCTTTCTCTTTCTTGTTCTTCTACTCGTCTTTCAGGTGTATGAGATATCCCATCTACTTCAAGTATTGCAGATTTTTTATTATACAATACAAAAAAATCTGGTTCTTTATTTTCACGACCTTTTTTGGTTGTCAATCTAAGGGCACTATTTGGGAAAAAACATATACCTCTTTTGTCAAGTTCTTCTGCTATTTCTACTTCTGATTGAGAACGAAAATTCAAATTTTTCCATTTAATAGGATTATCTTTAAATCTACAGTTATTTAATGGTTCTAAATTTGTAGTATTATTTGAAAGTTCAATTTGACGTAGAATTTTAAGTTTTCTTTCTTGAAAATCCTCAACTGTTAGACTTACTGAATTAGATGAATCTGAATCTAAATCTTCATCATAACGATTTTTATAAGGTAGGCTTTGATTGTCTGTTAAAATTGCTTTAAAGTTTTCTCCTAATTCTTCAGAAACAGCTTGTTGTAATTTGCTATACCGACTGTCGATTATTTTTTTTAATGCAAAATACTTTTCAACAAAAATAATTGCTCTCTTTTTGTCAAAATCTAAATCGATCAATTTTGCACATTGTTGAAATAATATCTTTGTAGACGGTGATTCTAATTTGTCTATTATTTTCTGCCATGCAAGTTGTAAATCTGTCATATCAAAACTTTAAATATAATACTTTAAGACAGTATACATCACCGAAAGCCTTAGCGTACTTTTTCGTTCCATTACTACCGAAGATGGCAACAATAGAAAGTTCGTGTTAACAGGTGCAGCATTGTAAGGTTTTGTGGAGAAAAAATATATTTTGGCATAAAACTAGAGAAATAATACCAAATCCGATTTAGAAAAGCCAATTATATATTCCCTTTATTGACTATTAAAGCTTACTTTTTACCTCACTGCATAATCAGCTTATAATAACCAGGTTTGGTATTATTTATTGTAGTTTGATTTTTTGAATAATTGTGTAAAGTTTATAATCAATGATAAGCTCTAATTAAGAAGCAAAAATTATTTAATTAACTTATGTTCACTTTTATTCGTTCAGACCTTAATAACCTTAAAGCTTATACTCCTCATCCTGGTGGTAGTTCAGAAATTCCTTTGGATAGATTAGATACTAATGAATGTCCTTATGATTTACCAGACAATTTAAAGCAAAAATTAGCTGAGAATTATCAACAGTTAATTGAAACAAACCGTTATCCTGATGGGAGTCATTTAGAACTTAAAGAAGCAATAGCAAAATATGTAAACGAAGCAACTCCCTCGGCGAATATTTCTGCTTCTAATATTTCCGTTGGTAACGGTTCGGATGAATTAATTCGCTCTCTATTAATTGCTACTTGTTTGGAAAATCAGGGATCTATTTTAACCGCAATTCCTACTTTTTCTATGTATTCTATTCTGGCTAAAACCCTAGGAGTTCCTGTAATAAATATGGGGAGAAAAGAAGCAAATTTTGAAATAGATATTCCTGCTGCTCAAGATGCTATTAATCAAACTAAAAATCCTGCTGTAAGAGTAGTATTTGTGGTTCACCCAAATTCTCCAACTGCTAATGCTTTAACTTCCGAAGAATTGTCATGGTTACGGAGTCTGCCAGATGATATTTTAGTGGTAATTGATGAGGCTTATTTTGAGTTTAGTCAAATTTCCGTAGTTGAAGAATTAGATCGACATCCTAATTGGGTTATTTTAAGAACTTTTTCTAAAGCTTTTAGGTTGGCTTCACTGCGGGTAGGATATGCCATAGCTCATCCAGAAATTATTATTAATTTGGAAAAAATTCGCCTTCCCTACAACTTACCAAGTTTTTCTCAAGCTGCTGCTAAATTAGTGCTTTCTCATAGCCAAGATGTACTATCTTTTATCCCAGAAATTTTGAAAGAAAGAAGTAAATTATTTACTGCTTTTGCGAAAATTCCAGCTTTGAAGGTTTGGGAAAGTGCTGCTAATTTTTTCTATGTCAGATTGACAGATGAAGGATTAAAGTTAATAAGTGAAATTTCCCAAGATGAGGGCTTAAATAGTTTAATGCAGCAACTTAAAATTCAGGGAACTTTGATTCGTCATACTGGTGGAGGGTTAAGAATTACGGTAGGAACTCCTGAAGAAAATCAGCGGACAGTTGAGAGAATTCAAAGTATTTTTTCATTAATGGATAATAAATAATTACCTCTGGCTAAAAATAACTAATTTTTCTCTATTCATTTTTCGATAGGTTGATAGATTGACTATTTTGCCTACCACAAAATAGTCAATCTATATTTTTTAACCAAATTGAAAATTTCTAGGGCGATCTTTGAGAGCTTCAGAAAATGAAGACTTACCTTTGCTGAGGATAGACTTCTATATGTAGGTATATATGTAGGTAAAACTTAGGAGCTAATTGCTAGTATTAATATTCCTGGCAATTTCTGGCAATCATGGAAGACAAGATGGGAATTTCTGAAAATTTTAACTCCCCCGGGGGGAAGTCCCGCGCTCTCCATCCCCCTCCATCCCCCCTAACCCCCCAAGGATAAGCTATCCCTTATAAGGAACTCTTGAAACCCTTGTGGGAGGATGGGGAGGATGGGGAGGATGGGGAGGAGGGGGAGGAAGAATTCTGTCTACATTCATAAAAAAGTGTATTGAAAAATACTCTTTTCTCCTGAAAAAGCCGATTCAAGACTTAAACATAACTTGTCTATGTTGTCAAGTTTTATG
>NZ_JAAHHT010000394.1 GCF_010672085.1 Okeania sp. SIO3I5 | reverse complement strand
ACTTTTAAATATTTAGATGCAGTTATCCCATTTATTGAATTGGGAGATTTAGTTTATAGCGAAGATATAAAAATAGATGCGCCGGCTCTTTTAGCAATTAATGTTGGAGCAAGAACAGGAATTTTAGGTCAACCTATTCCTGTCGTTGATACTGATGAATGGGAAAATCGTTTGAAAGGTTTACAGATAGAAATATTAGACGAAAATGGCAAGGTATTAGCATCAGGAAATGGTAGTGGTTTATTAGGTAATCCCTTGAATGTTGTGTTGTGGATTAAAGATTCTTTGCAAGCTGAAGGAAAAGAATTGAAAAAAGGAGATTTACTTTCTTTAGGGAGTATGACTAGCTTTGTTCCTGTTAAATCAAATTCTACTATTCGTGCCCGATATATAGATTTAGAACCAAATAAAACTGTGGAAATATTTGTCAAATTTGGCTCACACTGATTTGGCCACGGATACGCGGATTAAGTTAAGAAATAACTCAACAATGATCATGGTTTGTTGGGTTATTTTTTGTTCTCCCTAACCTACATTATGTGATCTGATTTCTAGAATAATTTTAGATAGATGAAAAATGAAAATCCAAAAATTAGAATTTGGCGATCGCTCGGAATTTTGGGATTAGAAATTTATTTAATTTTTGCCATAAAACTGTGGAAATATTTGTCAAATTTGGCTCACACTGATTTGGCCACCGATACACGGATTAAGAAATAAATTAACAATCATCATGGTTTCTTGGCTTATTCTTTGTTTTATGCCACCTATCATTATTTTATCTGATTTCCAGAATAATTTTAGATAGATGAAAAATGAAAATCCAAAAATTAGAATTTGGCGATCGCGACGAATTTTCGCATTTTAAATTTATTGAATTTTGGCTATAAAACTACGGATAGCTCACACGGATTATGCCACGGATAGCTCACACGGATTATGCCACAGATACACGGATTAAGTTAAGAAATAACTCAACAATAATAATGGTTTGTTGGGTTATTTTTTGTTCTCCCTAACTTACATGATGTGATCTGATTTCTAGAATAATTTTAGATAGATGAAAAATCAAAATCCAAAAATTAGAATTTGGCGATCGCTCGGAATTTTGGGATTAGAAATTTATTGAATTTTTGCCATAAAACTGTGGAAATATTTGTCAAATTTGGCTCACACTGATTTGGCCACCGATACACGGATTAAGAAATAAATTAACAATCATCATGGTTTCTTGGCTTATTCTTTGTTTTATGCCGCCTATCATTATTTTATCTGATTTCCAGAATAATTTTAGATAGATAAAAAATGAAAATCGCCAAATTAGAATTTGGCGATCGCTCGGAATTTTGGGATTAGAAATTTATTGAATTTTTGCTATAAAACTACTGTGGAAATATTTGTCAAATTTGAATAACTGTAGGTTGGGTTGGCTCACACGGATTATGCCACGGATATACGGATTAAGTTAGGAAATAACTCAACAATGATAATGGTTTGTTGGGTTATTCTTTGTTCTCCCTAACCTACATTATATGATATAATTTCTAGAATAATTTTAGAGAGGTAATAAATGAAAATCCAAAAATTAGAATTTGGCGATCGCGCACGTTCTTGGTATCTTGAAGAAATTGAATTTTCGCCTCATCTTAACTTGTTGGTTGGTGTTTCTGGTGCAGGTAAAACTAAAATTATTAGCTCAATTTTATATCTCAAAGAAATTGTTAATGGTAAGTCATTCAATGGAATGTATTGGGATGTGACTTTTCTAACCAAAGATAATATATCATATCGTTGGCAAGGAGAATTTGAAACTGTGAAAGGATTGAGAATAAGAAGAAATGATTCGGATGAAGAATATAAGTTGAAAATCATCTCTGAACATATTTCTAAAGATAAGCAAATTATTATTGAAAGAGATTCAGAAAAAATCATATTTAAAGGTAGCCAAATTCCAAAATTATCACCATTTCAAAGTATTGTAGAATTATTTAACCAAGAAGAAGATATTAGTCCTGTGAAAGATGAGTTTAATAAAATTATCACAAATTCAGACAAATCTTTTGAAAATCTATTGAAAATACCTACTCATATATTAGAAAAATACCAAAATTGCTCTCTCAACGATCTTAAAGAAAGCAATATTTCTATTTTTATGAAATTCTGTTTAGCTTATCAATTTCTACCAGAAACTTTTAACAAAATTAAAGATACATTTGTAGAACTATTTCATACAGTAGAAGATATTAAAATAGGGCATCAATTCATTAATTATGGATTATCTGAACCACCGATTGACTCTTTACTAGGAGGTAGCATTGTCTATATAAAAGAAAGAGGAGTTGAGCGTTGGATTAAACCAAATACTATTTCTTCGGGAATGTTGAAAACATTGATGTACATTAGCGAATTCTATTTATCTCCAGAAGGGAGCGTAATATTAATTGATGAGTTTGAAAATAGTTTAGGAGTAAATTGTCTAGATAGTGTCACAGATTTAATCTTAGAAAATCCTAGACTACAATTTATTATTACCAGTCACCATCCATACATTATCAATAATATCGGAAATAAATATTGGAAAATTGTCACTCGCCAAGGCAATACAGTAACAGTAAAAGAACCTAAAGAATTAGGACTAGCTCAATCCACACATCAAGGTTTTATCGACCTAATTAACTTCCTTGAAGAATTGTCCGAAGAGGGAGAAGCAGAATGAATATTTATTTCCTTTTAGAAGGCAAAACAGAGAAAAAAATTTATGGCTCTTGGCTAGAGTTTCTTCTACCTGAATTAGAGAAAGTACAACATTATCATCAAGTTAAGCACAATAATTACTGTTTAGTTAGCGCTGGTGGTTTTCCTTTGATTATTGGGGAAGAACTTAGGAAGACCGTTGAAAAAATCAAAGAAACAGGGAAATATAATTACCTGGTAATTTGTCTTGATGCTGATGAAGAAACTGTGGTAAGTAGAAGACAACAAATTGAAAATTCTATGAAAAGAAATGACCTATACTTAAAATTAGGAAAAATTGAGCCTATTTTTATTATTCAAAACCGATGTATCGAAACTTGGCTATTAGGTAATAGAAAAATGTTCGACTTTAAACAACCTCTGGAGAAAACTATTTCAGATTATGTGAAATATTATGATTTATCTATGGAAGATCCAGAATTAATGGGTAATTATAGTCAACATTATAATCATGCAAAATTTCACGAGTTATATCTCAAGGAAATATTTAGAGCTAATGACACTAGCTATAATAAAAAATTTCCGAGAAATGCTCAAAATGAATCCTATTTAGATGAATTAAAAAAGAGAGTTACATCAGAACCAGAACATTTAAAAACCTTTCAATATTTTATAGACTTTTGCCAGAAGATTAAAAAAGAATTATCTGTAAAGTAGGGACGTTCCATAGCAAAAATGCGTTTCATGTCGCGCAGCGAAACTTCCCTACTTTATCTGCTGTAAATTCATAACTAATTACTGATAACTGATAACTGATAACTGATAACTGAAAATAGTGTTACTCTAAAATATGTTTATCTTAGTTTTGGTAATTATTTAGTAGTACACCTAATGCAATTTTCCCCACTTAATCCTTGGATAATTAATATTTCTCTAGTTCTCGGTTCTGTACTTTTTGCCGAACTGATACGAGACCTTTATCATGTAGTTTCTCATATTTGGACGCCCCTCTATAAATGGCATGGTTGGCATCATCGCGTTTTCCGTCGTGACTTGAGTATTGTCAGTACAGAAATTTATCAAAAAGCTACTTGGTATCACGATGTACCAGAATCTGTGGTAATGTTAACCTTTGGTATCCTATTCTGGGGCCTGTTTTTTGTCTGGATGCCTTCCTATCAATGGGCAACTCTCGCAGGAGTTCTCTATACCCTAACTTTCCTTTTTCCAGCGATCGCTCGTGCCACAGGTATTCCTGGAGCTGACCAACTTACAGATATCAATCATCTTCCCGGTGCATTTTTAACGCCTCCCGCAAACTTGCTCGTCAACCGTCCGTACCATTGGCGCCACCACTTCGACAATCAAAACGCCTATTTCTGTGGAACTCTCACCTTAGTAGATAAACTTATGGGTACAGCACTTTCCCTCAAAGGTAAAACAATCGCCGTCACAGGAGCTTCCGGCAGTTTAGGCCAAAGTCTCCTCAAACACCTTCATCAAGCAGGGGCAAAAGTTATTGCTCTGACATCCAAAGACCAGACCATCACCTTAGACATAGACGGTCAAATCTTGGAGATAAATACCATAAATTGGCAAATAAGTCAAGAAGAAAAATTAGCAGAATTATTTGAAAAAGTAGATATTTTAGTCTTAAACCACGGCATTAACGTACATGGAGAAAAGACAGCAGAAGCGATCGCTAAATCCTACGAAATAAATACATTTTCTAGCTGGCGAATGTTAGAAATATTCCTCAAAACAGTCAGAACAAATACCGATATTGCCTGTAAAGAAATCTGGGTAAATACCTCAGAAGCAGAAGTTAATCCAGCATTTAGTCCTCTTTACGAACTCACAAAAAGATCCCTTGGAGATTTAGTTACATTGAGGAAATTAGACGCTCCTTGTGTAATTAGAAAATTAATATTAGGTCCGTTTAAAAGTAACTTGAATCCCGTTGGAATTATGTCTGCAGACTGGGTAGCAAAACAGATAATTAAATTAGCAAAAGCAGACGTTAGAACAATAATCGTTACAATTAACCCTTTAACTTTTGTAGCAATTCCTATCAAAGAATTTTTCGTTTCTACCTACTTTAAATTATTTACTGCAAAATAAATAAGGTAGGGGTTTGGTCTCCAAACCCTTACAATTATATTATAAAATCAAAGCAAATGTGACAACAATTATTGTCACAATTAATAATATCAGCTCCGGTTGAATACTTATTATATATAGCAATATGAAATGATTTTTAAGAAAAAACTGTAGGGGTTTGCTCTCCTTTCCCCAAGCGCAAAGGGATTTGGAGACCAAACCCCTACGATAAAATCTTACAACCTATGCGCGGATTGCTATAGTTTGGGCAGTAGGGTAGATAGAATTATATCACCGGATTTTATGTCATCCAAAAATTTCAATAACTATAACGTTGCAGTTTGGGGCGTGACCCCTCATAGCGCCAAAAAAATCAGAAAACATTACCGTAGGGGTTGTCAAACCAAACCCTCATATAACCAAACTTCCCACCCGGACCACACTCTGCTTTTCTCCGGCAACCCTACTTAAACTCGTCACTTTTAAGGCATTGCTCAGGGGCGGGATGAATATAACTTGGAACGATGCCC
>NZ_JAAHHT010000393.1 GCF_010672085.1 Okeania sp. SIO3I5 | reverse complement strand
ACTCAACAACTCTCTTAAGACTTATTTTACAAACAGTTTCTTAAATGGCAATATGAAATGATTCCTGAAAAAACTGTAGGGGTTTGGTCTCCAAATCCGATTTTTGCTTGGGGAAAGGAGACCAAATCCCTACGATAAAATATTACAACCTATTTAGGATGGGTATAGCATTCTTTTTTTTAAGAAGAAAGGAAGAAGGAAGTTGTAAATATTGAAAGAAGGAAAGAATAATAGAAATAGCTCTCTAAAATTAATTACTTAAAGCAGCTATTTTTTGTTAGTTTTAAGCTTGAGATGTAAAATAATTTCCTGAAAAAACTGTAGGGGTTTGGTCTCCAAATCCTTACGATACAATCTGACTTGGGAATTTTTACTTCCGTGAAACGGTATAATTTGGCGATCGCCTCAAGTATAATAATTGAAATCATTCCTGAGAAAAAACTGTAGGAGTTTCGTCTCCTAACCTAAGCGCAAAGGGATTTGGAGACCAAACCACGCATTGATAAAATCTTACAACCTATATATTTAGGATTACTATAATTGACAATTATTCAATGATATGCTTCAGAACCAAGCTTGATTTTTAGTAAACATCTCCGAGCATAAATAAAATCAATTATCGTACTATATACATCAATTATTTCCCCTATTCCCTTCTCTATAGTCCCTACTACCTCTTTTAAATAATTTACTTAAACTTCTCTTAAAGATCGACTGCTAATATACGCACGGCACATTAACATACATATATAACTAGGAAGATTAATGACTGACCCACGACTCCGAGTATTAGGTACTTTTGCCACAGGACTCTTCGATGAGAGTGCTGCTGAAATTCCCGCTTATGACCCCATTACACAAAGAGTGTTTGTTGTCAATGCTGATAGTGCTGCTGTTGATGTCTTAGACATTAGCGACCCTACTAACCCAACTTTTATAACTGAAATAGATGTTTCCTCTTTCGGTGCAGGTGCTAATAGTGTTGCAGTTAATGATGGTGTTGTAGCGGTAGCAGTTGAAGCTAACGACACACAAGACCCTGGTACAGTTGCTTTCTTCAATACTGATGGAGAGACACTCGCTCAAGTAACTGTGGGTGCATTACCAGATATGCTCACCTTCACCTCCGATGGTACAAGAGTTCTGGTAGCAAATGAAGGAGAACCCAACGATGACTATACCAATGATCCAGAAGGTTCTGTTAGTATTATTGACATTTCTGGTGGAGTTAACAATTTAACTCAAGCAGATGTTTCTACTGCTGACTTTACTGCTTTCAATGGTCGGGAAGAGGAATTACGCTCCCGTGGGGTACGGATATTCGGACCTGACGCAAATGCTGCTCAAGACTTAGAACCAGAATATATAGCTGTTTCTCCTGATGACAACACAGCACTTGTAACTCTGCAAGAAAATAATGCTGTCGCAGTGGTAGATATTAACGATGCAACTATTCTAGACGTTCTACCACTGGGAGTAAAAGACCACAGTCGCGGTCTTCCTAACCTGACACAATTTGAATTTTCCGACTTACCAGTTTTAGGTACAACGGAAGCAGGTCAAAATATTCTCCTGGGTGGTTTATCAGGATTATGGTTTGAAGGTGAAGACGAAAACGGCAACCTACAATTTGTTACCGTACCAGACCGGGGACCCAATGGTGCACCCACAGATGTAGACGGTGATGGAGACAACGAAAGACCATTTGCACTACCAGACTATCAAGCGAGAATTGTTCGCTTTACCTTAGATGAAGGCAGTGGCGATATTGAAATAACTGAACAAATTCTCCTAACGAGGGAAGACAACGGTGAGACAGTTCCCATCACAGGTTTACCTAATATTGAAGGAGAAGACGAAGTACCAGTAGACCTTTCTGGCAACCTCCTCGAATATGATCCCTTTGGTGCAGACATGGAAGGTATTGTTGTCAACCCTGCTGACGGCACTTTCTGGACTGTAGATGAATATCGCCCCGCTATTTACCAATTTGATACTGATGGTTCACTGCTCAACCGTTTTGTACCTGAAGGAACAGCAGCACTAGCAGGAGAAACAGCAGGAACTTTTGGTACTGAAACTTTACCAGCAGAATATTCTGAGCGTCGTCGGAATCGTGGTTTTGAAGCTGTTGCTCTAGATCCAGGAGAAGGTATTCTCTATAGTTTTATTCAAACACCTCTACAAAATCCCGATCGCGACACTTCCGACAATTCTAGTGTCATCCGAATCTTAGGTATTGACGCAAATACTGGAGAGTCTGTAGCAGAATATGTCTATCTCTTAGAAAAACCTGACATAGGTACTGGTCCTGTTGTTGATAAAATCGGAGATGCTGTCTATTCTGGCGATGGTAAATTCCTTGTTGCAGAAAGAGACTCCTCTTTCGATCCTACTGCCAAAAAGTTTATCTTTGAAGTAGACCTCAAAGGTGCAACTAATTTACTTGCAAATAATGCGCCAAGTTTACCAAACGGTGAAACCCTAGAAGAACAAACTGCAGATAGTTTAGCAGCAGCAGGTATTCAAGCAGTTAATAAAATTAAAGTCACTAACTTACCTTCCATTGGTTACACTGCTGGAGACAAAGTGGAAGGTCTGGCATTACTACCATCGGAATCAGATGATGAACCACCACGATTAGTTGTACTCAACGATAATGATTTTGGTCTCTTAGATGAAGAGATTCCTGTTGATGGTACTGTTCCTCTCAACCCCGAACCAGTACCAGTAGTTCTAGGTGTGGTTGATTTCTCAACACTAAGTAATCAACTTGATCCTAGCGATCGAGATGATGGGATTAATCTCAACAACTTCCCTGTGTTTGGGTTATTCCAACCAGATAGTATTGCCTCTTTTGAAATAAATGGTGAAACCTTTTATGCAACAGCAAATGAAGGAGACTCAAGAGACTATGATGGTTTTTCAGAAGAAGCACGGGTAGGAGATGAGGAATTTGTACTCGATCCTGACGTTTTCGACGTTGCTGCCATAAAAGATGACGCTGCTCTTGGTCGTCTGACAGTCACAACCACAGCAGGAGATATTGATGGTGATGGCGACTACGACCAAATTTTTGCTAATGGGGGTCGCTCTTTTAGTATTTGGGATGCTGCTGGTAACTTAGTCTTCGATAGTGGCGATGCTTTTGAACAAATTACGGCAGAAGAAGTGCCAATTTATTTCAATTCTGACAACGACGAAAATACTTTTGATACTCGTAGCGATGCTAAAGGACCTGAACCTGAAGCTATAACTACAGGAGTTTTACACGATAAAACCTATGCTTTTATCGGTTTAGAACGCATAGGTGGAATCATGGTTTATGATGTTAGCGACCCCACTGCACCAAATTTTGTGCAATATATCAATAACCGTGACTTCTCCGTTGAATTTGATACTAATGAGGATGGTGATCTAGAACCAACCACAGAGCAACTATCAGCAGCAGGAGATTTAGGACCCGAAGGTTTTGCGTTTATCTCCCCAGAAGATAGTCCGAATGGAGAAGCATTATTAGTAGTTGCTAATGAAGTAAGTGGTACTACTACTGTTTATGAGTTTACTCCAGACCAAATTATCACAGGAACTTCAGAAGATGACAATGAGTCCGGTGGTAAGGGTGATGATAACATTGATGGTCTCGGTGGTAATGATAATCTGAGTGGTCTTGGTGGTAGCGATACTATTAATGGTGGTGCTGGCAACGATGATATTAATGGTAACCGTGGTGATGATCGTATTAGTGGTGGAAATGGTAGCGATCGCCTGAATGGTGGTTTGGAAAACGATACTGTTTTTGGCGGGAATGGAAATGATACCTTAATTGGTCGTTTGGGTAATGATCGCTTGTTAGGAGGTAATGGGGAAGATACTCTCAGTGGGGGTCAAGGTCGCGATCGCCTCAATGGTGGTGCTGATGATGATGTCCTGACAGGTGGTGCGGGTATCGACCGCTTTATTTTTGCTGCTAATAGTGAATTTAGTCAGGCAAACTTAGGGGTAGATGAAATTACAGATTTCAATCCAGACTTAGATTTAATTCTGCTTGACTTGACGACTTTCACGGAAATTACCACTGCTTCTGGTGAAAATATTGGGGATGAGTTTGCCACTGTAGGTGGTGCTGCTACCAGTGACGCTATTATTGTTTATAATTCTGATAATGGTGCTTTGTTCTACAATGCTAATGGCAGTACAAGTCAGTTTGCAGTTCTAACTGGTTCTCCTACTCTCACAGCAGAGAATTTTGTAATCAGATAAGGATGGGGTGTTTGGGAGTTTGGTCTCCAAACCCTTCTGCCAACCTAGAAGCGATCGCTAAAAAAAATAATGTGTAGGGGTTTGGTCTGCCAACCCATTTCTCTAAACTCTTCTGCCAACCTAGAGGCGATCGCTAAAAAAAGTAATGTGTAGGGGTTTGGTCTCCAAACCCTCTTCATACCATTTCCAACACCAAAATAAATGTATAATCCGTAAATGTAGGGGTTTGGTCTCCAAACCTTCTTCATACCATCCCCAAAATCTCAAAACCATAATATTTATTGTTGATTATTTATTGATTTTACCACCGTAGGGGTTTGGTCTCCAAACCCTCTTTATGCCATTCCCAAAATCTCAAAACCATAATATTTATTGTTAATTATTTATTGATTTTACCACCGTAGGGGTTTGGTCTCCAAACCCTCTTTATGCCATTCCCAAAATCTCAAAACCATAATATTTATTGTTGATTATTTATTGATTTTACCACCGTAGGGGTTTGGTCTCCAAACCCTCTTTATACCATTCCCAAAATCTCAAAACCATAATATTTATTGCTGATTATTTATTGATTTTACCACCGTAGGGGTTTGGTCTCCAAACCCTCTTTATGCCATTCCCAAAATCTCAAAACCATAATATTTATTGTTAATTATTTATTGATTTTACCCCTACGAATGTTCTTGATATGCTTTTATTGTTGCTTCTTTTACTGTTTTGGATACTAGGGGAAATGTATTGAGGATATGGGTAAATTCTGTTTCGGTTAATTGGTAAAGGTGAGCGATAATTCCATCAAGTTCGGCGCGGAGTTTGGCGCGTTTAGTTTCGTCGGTGATGCCTTTTTTATGGGAGGTTAATCCTACTTCTTTTGCGAGTTGGTCAAATTCTGGGGTTGTGCAAATTAGTTTGGCAGCGCGTTTTACTATTTCGTTAAAGTAGGGGTCTTTTTCTGTTAGTCGGGGAACGGGAAGTTGATAGACATAAAAGAAGTTTACGTTTGCTGAAACTCTAAATCTAATTCCATAGTCAACAACAAAGCTATTCCACAAAGCAACTAATAATAATATCTCTTTGCAGTTAGGTGAATTACTAATTTTGTCAGAACA
>NZ_JAAHHT010000392.1 GCF_010672085.1 Okeania sp. SIO3I5 | reverse complement strand
TTTCGGTTGTGCATCAATAAAGTGTAGGAAACGCCCTAGTATGCCTGGCCAATATAATCTAAAAGCACTGATATATCAAGGTTTAAGGCACTTATAGAGCGAAAAAAGTGCAAATTTTTTAGCCTTTAAGACTAAAAAGTTAGGACGGGTAGCAGACACTTTCCAAAAAGATACAAGTACAATTATTCCTCCTACTTCCCACACTTCCCACACTTCCCACACTTCCCACACTTCCCACACTTCCCACCCTCCCCACACTTCCCACACTTCCTTGAGGCACTACCCGGGTTTCTTTGTGTAATATTATGTCCAGATAAGAACGCGATAGAACTCCGTTCCGCTGACGCGTTTCATGTCGCGCAGCGAAACAAAAAAATTCTTCCTCTTCTCTCCTGTCTCCTGAATCATGTCTGCTGATAACTGATAACTGATAACTGATAACTGATAACTGAAAAAGCGATCGCTACTCCCAGCAGCAAATTCTATTGATAAATTTGCCGTAATTGCTCAATAGTTTCCACAGTTTTAAGAGAGGAAAGAATTGTTTCTAAAACCTGAATATTTTCAATAGTATTAATCTCTGAAAATATCTCTTTTCCTAATTCCCCAAATTTCAATTCTAATCCGATTTCTATTCCAGAAAGTATTCCTTGTTGTTGACCTTGTTGTTGACCGATTTCAATTCCTTCTTGTAAAATTTGTTGATACCAAGGAGATTGTTGTAATACTGCCATATCCCACCTCATTATTTGTTGTATTACTTCCGTTTTTAACACAAAGGTAGCAAAAAATGCTAGTAAATTTTCTAATTCTAAAAGTTGTTCATCCTCCCGTAAAAGTTGCAAAGCTTTTCTCACAGTTGCTTCTTCTCCACCTCCTTTCAGAATAGGAACAAAAGGCAATAAAGAAGGAAGAGGTTGTTGAAAAACTGCATCTGCCTCTACTTCCCACAAATTAATAACTCTATAGTCTTGATATCCTTTCAGATTCAAAAATTCTGATTCATAACAATTGACTATTTCTGTGGTTTCGCTTGGTTGGAGAATATTTATTAACACAGGATAAACTGGTTTTTTGTACTTTTCCCTTGCTAATGCAGCATAAGCATTCATCCGAGTTAGCATTTCTGAATCGTATCTTAATTGTATTTCATTCAGAACTAGAAATTCTCCATGTTCTTGACTAGAAACACGCATTAAAACATCCCCTTCTCGACTTAACCACTGGAAGTCTGAAGAAATAATTTCTTTGACACTAACATTAGGAATTTCACTCACCCATTCTACCCAACGACTAGGGGAAATTCCGATTAAGCGTTTACTGCTAATATCGACTTTTTTTGTTTTTTTTGTCATTCGATGAAATCTAGTTTATTCTGTCTGTTGAAAATTAATAACAGAGGGAGTAGAGAGTCGGGAGTAGGGGGAAATAATTGATTTACAGCGCTTTTCAGTTGAGTAGACCACAAAACTGTTGTAGGAGTAATGAGTAATGAGTAATGAGTTAGGAGTAATGAGTTAGGAGTCAGTATCATTGTGGTTTATTCAGATGAAAACCGCTGTAATTTTTTATTATTGGAGATACCTAATAGTAGGGGCAAATTCCAGTTTAAATTAATACAGCATATTTCAGGTAAATGAGGTTAATTTACCGTACAAAAATGTGCCCAGTGCGGGCATCTTGCCCGCGACTGGTGTACCTTACTAATCTGAAATGCGCTGTAATATCAACATGATAAAATTTTCAACCTTCTTCCTTGCTGATAACTGATATGCTGATAACTGATAACTGATAACTGATAACTGAATTAAACTCCTGCATGACCTAAAGCTAAACCTGTAATTAACATTCCCAATACTAAAAAAGGTTGAGCGCTAGCTTGATATTTCACATCATTTTCTAGAGGATTTCTGAGAAAATACATATCCTGAAAAGTAATCTGAGGAATTACCATTAACAACAAAATAACAGCATACAAATTTTCTTGAATGCTAATTAAATAAACTGCAACTCCAGCTTGAAAAATATCAATCATCAGTACACAAATCCAAGCAGCAGTACCAATACCAAACATAACTGGAAGTGACTTTAAACCCAACTTTTCATCTCCTTCCACACTCTTAAAATCATTAACTACCGCAATTCCTAATCCTGCAAAACTATAAAACAAAGTCAGAATTACAATAGTTAAATTTAACTCTCCAAATAAAGCATGACCAGTCCACCAAGGCAAAGCAATATAACTAGAACCTAAAGCATAATTTCCCAACCAACCATTTTGTTTTAACTTCAGTGGTGGTGCAGAATAAATATAAGCTATAAATGCACCAAAGAAACAAAGCACAGTAATAATTGGAAAATCGTGACCAACAGACAAATCTAGGATATATGATAAACCAACTCCTGCTAATAACAAAAAAACAATTTGAGTTACAACTTGAGGAATAGAAATTGCACCAGAAGGAATAGGTCGATAAGGTTCATTAATAGCGTCTATTTCCCGGTCATAAAAATCATTTAAAGTTTGTGTATAACCAGCCATCAAAGGTCCTGCTAATAACATACAAGCAGCAGATATCAACACATTTTCTAGACTCCAACTATAATTTCCTGAAGATGCAGCTCCACAAACTACTCCCCATATTAACGGAATCCAGGTTATAGGTTTCATTAATTGCAGGCGGATTTTCCAAATATTAGTTTCTCCACTTGCCGCACCTTTCATTCCTAATAGTTGTCTGGTTTTAGCAGTGCTATTTTCAGTTTCTTTTTGTTCTTGTTTTGGTTCTTGATTAGTCATTTTTAATTTGATTATTTTGATTACTCGAGACTACAAAGTTCTGAGTGGAAAAAAATATTCCCCAACTTTTAGTGGGGAATGGTGCATACTGGTTCAAGACTCTAAATTTTTACTATACAGCAGTTTTCAGGTCAATGAACCACATAAAAAAATGATAACCTTATGAGGATGCCATTCGCCCCTACTTTGTGGTTTACTCAAATGAAAAGCGCTGTAATACAATTAATTTTATCTAGCTATTTAGATTATCTATCCCTCATGGGTTCTCAAGATGGATGGGTAAACCTAAGCGATGGGCTTCTACTACCGCACGGAACAGGTAGTCGTAGCATTCAGCCTGAGTCTTCGCGTGGCCCCAATCTTTCCCCCAGACGTAGACCCCGTGGCCAGCGACAATGACAGCGTCCACATCGGGGTTAGCTTCGATGGCTACCGTGAGGCTGTCGGTAAGCTGGGACTCACGGGGAGTATTAGGGATGATTGGCACCTCAACTGTTTCAAAGCAGCCACGGCCACGCAAACCCTTTTGCATCTCTAGGTTGCAGCTACGAAAGACGCCTGGCTCACCGTTGTGGGAACACAGATGTGCAGTCAACATTGCCCAGATCGAGTGGCTGTGCAGAACTGCCCCAGCGTTGCGCAGTCGGTAAGCAGCCATAAAGAGTGGCGTACACTCGCTCATACGCAAGTTGGAATTAGCCGCAGGTCGTAGAACCTCTGCGCGATCGAGAACTCTGGCGTCGAGGAGGAACACATCCTCCGGGGATATCCGTTCCTTCTGTACCCCCGATGGTGCGACGTGGATGCCATCTTCGTCACGGATGGAAATGCCTCCACCAGTGCCACTTGCCCAACCTAAACTGTAGAAGTGCCGACAGAGTTCGCAGACCAGTTCATCGGTATCACCATAATCCCATTGCTTTTGTTGAGTAACAGGAGAATTTGAAGATTGATTCATTTTTATTACCCTAATTTAATGCTGGATATGGCAAATTTTAGTTTCATAAACCCAGTTTATACTATAAGTTTTAATCATTTACTGTAGGGGTTTGGTCTCCAAACCTAAGCTAAATTGGTTGTTTGATTAATATCTCGGAAAATTGCTATAAACTTTCTGGTTACCAAACTCAAAAATCAATCTTTTTCCTACTCCCCACACCTCCCACACTCCCCACACCTCCCACACCTCCCACACTCCCCACACCTCCCACACTCCCCACACCTCCCACACCTCCCACACCTCCCACCCTTCCCACACCTCCCACACTCTCCTACTCCCTATTCCCTAATTAAAAAGAAATAATCAAATAATCATTTTGGAATTTTGCACCAGTGACAGGTTTTCCATTTAGAGGTGGAGGAAGTAATATATTTCTCCTCTGGTCTCCCGCTTCAATAGTTACCTCTGGCCCATTAGTAGTAAGTGCAATTTGTTTTTTATCAAAACTAGGCAAAAATAAACTTACTTGACTTTTTTCAATATCTATAATAATAGGCTTAGGAGCCTTAACTGCTTGACTAAAATCTGGTAGAGCATCTATTAGAGGTTTCCAATCTTCAGTAGAACGACGGGGAACAGGAGCTACTGATAATGGTGCAAATTCAGCAGTAATTGGTGAAGATTCAGCAGTAATATTATCCACCAAGTCTGCCTGATTAAGAATTACTCCCCCTACAGTTAGATTAACTTGTTGGGCACTTCCCCATAAATATCTTGCTGTAGCGATCGCTGCCTTATCATCTGTAGTAACCAAATATGCTGCTACCCTATTTGGATCGGCTATAGTAGCTTTGGCATTATCTAACAGTTCATTCATTTTTGCCGTCGGTTGAGAAAAATTATCCCCTGTCCAATCAACATTCAGAATAGCACTACTAACAGGTTGAACAAATGGAGAAATAGCTTTGTAGAGGTCTGAGTCGAGAATAACTTGACGGAAGCGACGAATATACCAACTCATAACTTCCGCCGAACCTAAAAGTCGTAAAGTCTCCTTATCTCCGGTGCCATCGTAAATAATTACATCATATTCCCCACTAGCACTATATCCACGCATAACATTAATGGTCAGAATTCCTTCTACTCCTGGTAATACTCCCAGTTCTTGACCATATACCTTTTTAAAGAAGGGCGTACGGATATATTCAGCTTCTAGTTTTTTGAGTTCTTCCCAACCGCTTTCTAGTAAACTTGCTGCCTGAATATTGACAGCTTTGAGATTCGAGTCTATTTCTGTAGGTTTAGAACTAATATCAGTACCCAATATTAAAGATAATGTGGAGGCAGGTTCTTGTCCCACAAATAGAACTTTTTTACCTTGGCTAGCGTATCGTTTGGCAGTGGCAAATGCAATAGTTGTTTTACCAGTGCCACCTTTACCCAAAAATGTATAAGTAGTAGTCATTTAAGTTATTAGTTATCAGTTATTAGTTATCAGTAGCTCCAGGTAAAGTCAGAACCTTGAAATACTGAAGTTTATTTTTTTTATGCCCTTAAAAGGGGAGCCTTGAGACCTGATTTTTGGGTCATTATTTATCTACCAAAAGTTTAGAATCAAGGAACATTTATATTTTGTAATTATTTAGGTGATTTAGCAATCATACTTTAGTTATGGTTGATTTAGCTGATGTCCTAAATCTATACCAAAGATTTTAAAGTTTAACTTCTCCGGCGGGAAGTCCCGCGCTCTCC
>NZ_JAAHHT010000391.1 GCF_010672085.1 Okeania sp. SIO3I5 | reverse complement strand
ATTTTTCATTTCAGTTAATGATAATTTTGTGGCTGTGGCGATCGCTAAGAGGAACTTAGTTTAGATAGCCAATGTACAGAGAACCTTAAGGATTAACACTATATGTAGTGCCCTTGCGTAAGTCCTGTTGGGATGACGACAAGGGAGACAGGAGTGGTTCAGCCTACCTATTTGACACTACTACTGGCAATTTGCTCCACAAATTAACCGCACCCGACGGTTCTGCACACGACTACTTCGGAAGGTCAGTAGCTGTAAGCGATAACATAGCCCTAATTGGTTCCTACTTAGACGACGACAATGGAACAAACAGTGGTTCAGCCTACCTATTTGACACTACTACTGGGAATTTGCTCCAGAAATTGACTGCACCCGACGGTTCTGTATACAACTACTTCGGAAGGTCAGTAGCTATAAGCGATAACATAGCCCTAATTGGTGCCTACGGAGACAACGATAACGGTTCAGTTAGTGGTTCAGCCTACCTATTTGATATTACTACTGGCAATTTGCTCCACAAATTAACCGCACCCGATGGTGCTGCATTAGATTACTTCGGATTATCAGTAGCTCTAAGCGGTAACACAGCTCTAATTGGTTCCTACCAAGACGACGATAATGGAGGAAACAGTGGTTCGGCTTACCTATTTGATGTTACTACTGGCAGTTTGCTCCACAAATTGACGGCACCAGACGGTTCTGTAGAGGACTACTTCGGATACTCAGTAGCTATAAGCGATAACACAGCCCTAATAGGTTCCTACAAAGACGACAACAACAACGGAGAAAACCATGGTTCAGCCTACCTATTTGATGTTACTACTGGCAGTTTGCTCCAGAAATTTACCGCGTCCGACGGTTCTAGAAACCACTACTTGGGAATCTCAGTAGCTCTAAGCAATAACACAACTCTGATCGGTTCCACTGGAGACAGTGACAATGGTTCGTCTAGTGGTTCAGCTTACCTGTTTACCACTAATGTTACATCAACACCAGAACCCAAGTCAACACCAGAACCATCATCACTTTTAGGAATAGTAGGCACTGTCGCGCTCGCCTTCTTATCCCTCAAGAAGCAGCAGAAAAAATAACCATAAAAATTTCTCATAGCTAATTTATCAAGCAAAGAATTAAACCTCTAAATCTTTGCTTGATTTTTTTGAAAATATAGCAACTTTTTCTCGTTGTCAAGGTGCGTTCGCTCTCTGTTTCCTAGTTTCCAGGAATATGTATTGGTAGACTCAGAATCAACTTCAGTGGAAATTTATCGTCGAGGAGAGGGGAAAATGTGGCTTTGGAATTTTTATAAAGCGTGGGAAGCTATCGCTCTAGAAAGTATTGAATTTCAATGTCATATCGAACTTTTGTATGCAGGAGTGGCATTTGAAGTCAGAAGTTATCAGAAGTAATATCAAATCCGGTAGTATCGGTATAATTCATGTCTCGTAGGGGTTTAGTCTCCAAACCCTCTACCAAACTAGGAGTTTTTGCCAATACTAAATCAACTGTACCACCTCTTGACTAAATCAAAATGTTATGCTAGTTTCTAAGCAACAAAGGCTTTTTGAAGTCATAAAATGACAAGTCTAATTCTATAGACACAAAAAAACAACCTAAGTCAAACAACAAAAAACAAAGGTATATGCACAACCAAAAACCAGCAATTAAGAGCCAAGCAACTAACCTCAAAAAAATAGGTAAAAGCTCTTGCTTTCAGCTCTTCCTACTCTTTGCTTTGACAACTCCCGCTAACGCTGTCGATCTAAAACTTACCGCACCCGATGGTTCTTCATCCGACTACTTTGGAACCTCAGTAGCTATAAGTGATAACAAAGCCCTGATAGGTTCCTACGGAGACGACGACAATGGTTCATCTAGTGGTTCAGCTTACCTATTTGACACTACTACTGGCAGTTTGCTCCACAAATTTACCGCACCCGATGGTTCTGCAGGCGACCTCTTTGGAATTTCAGTAGCTCTAAGTGATAACATAGCCCTAGTTGGTTCCTACAAAGACGACGACAATGGAACAGACAGTGGTTCAGCCTACCTATTTGACACTACTACTGGCAGTTTGCTCCAGAAATTTACTGCACCTGACGGTTCTGCAGACGACCTCTTTGGAATCTCAGTAGCTCTAAGCAATAACATAGCCCTAGTTGGTTCCTACTTAGACGACGACAAGGGTTCAAGGAGCGGTTCAGCCTACCTATTTGACACTACTACTGGTAGTTTGCTCCACAAATTTACTGCACCCGATGGTTCTGCATCTGACCAGTTTGGAGTTTCAGTAGCTCTAAGCAATAATACAGTCCTGATCGGTTCCCACTATGACGACGATGAGGGACTACAAAGTGGTTCAGCCTACCTATTTGACACTACTACTGGCAATTTGCTCCACAAATTTACTGCACCCGACGGTTCTGCAAACGACCGCTTCGGAAGGTCAGTAGCTCTAAGTGATAACACAGCCCTGATAGCTTCCTTCTTTGACGACGACAATGGAATAGACAGTGGTTCAGCCTACCTGTTTGATACTACTACTGGCAGCTTGCTCCACAAATTTACCGCACCCGACGGTTCTGCAAACGACCGCTTCGGAAGGTCAGCAGTAGCTCTAAACAATAACACAGCCCTGATAGGTTCCTACTTAGACGACGACAATGGAACAGACAGTGGTTCAGCTTACCTGTTTGATACTACTACTGGCAGCTTGCTCCACAAATTTACCGCACCCGACGGTTCTGCAAACGACCGCTTCGGATTATCAGTGGCTCTAAGCAATAACACAGCTCTGATTGGCTCCAACTTGGACGACGATAACGGAACAAACAGTGGTTCAGCCTATCTGTTTACCACTAACACTAACACTAAATCAACACCAGAACCATCATCCCTCTTAGGAATAGTAGGCACCGTCGCGATCGCCTTCTTATCCCTCAAGAAACAGCAGAATAAATAACCATCAAAATTTCTTATAGCAAATTTATCAAGCCAAGAATTAAACCCCTGAATCTTTGCTTGATTTTTTTTATAGCTCTAATTATCGTCCCATAAACCAGTTTTGTAAAGATTTAGCGATCGCCAACCATATATCTATAACCCGATCTATTTTTCATTGAACTAGGGGATGAGAGACCCGGATATAGAGATAATGGACCTCTCCGAATAATTATAATTATGTCCAGTAATTCTTATTATTTCCTCAGTTAACTATCCGTAATTTCTCAGTTCAGTCAATCATTCTATTCTTAGAAAAGAAAAAACACATTAGTGCAGTTCCAAAATCGAATTCAACACAAAGTGTAATCTTTTCAGTAAAAACTTATAAATAGGAACAAATTAAAAAGATGGTAGACGTATTCTTTAATAATTGGGGTAATGGTGGATTTGATAGTTCAACCTCTATAGACACAACCGATCCTACTTATGTAATCGTACATGGTTACCAAAGTACAGGTGGAAATCCAGGTAATAACTTCACCCCTGCAGGTTGGATGTCAGAAATGGCACAAAATATCCGAGATTTGGAAGGGAATGACGCTAACATTTTAGTAGTAGATTGGGAAGATGGCGCTGATACTCTCAATTATTGGGCTGCTGCTGACAGAGTTGATGATGTAGGAGTTGAAATAGCAGACTACTTGTTAGGCCAAGGTGTCAATCCTGCCGATACCACACTTATTGGTCACAGTTTAGGCGCTCATATCATGGGTGAAGCAGGTGAAGAACTTCGGGAACGTCGTGGCACAGTCGATCAACTCATTGGTCTCGATCCAGCAGGTCCTGAATTTGAAGGAGGTTGGTTCTCTAACCCTAACCCCACAGGCGATCGCCTAGATCCAAGCGATGCCGATAGAGTAGTTGCTTTCCATACTAGCAGTACATTAGGATACGACGATCCATTAGCCGACTTAGATTTATATGTTAACTGGGACGATCTCCTCCAACCAGGTGCCCTTACTTTTGCAGGTAATCATAGCTACGCTCACACATTGTATAACGATCTATTAGATGGAGCCACATTCGCCCAAAGCAACGGCAGTGTTTTCTCACTCGCTACCGTTAATGGCAACACAACAGGTTCATTATCTGTAGATACTTTTGCTGTATAGTCTTATAGCTAAGGTGAAGTTGTTTTCCAAATCGACGCAATAACAACTGCACCATCAGCAAAGCTTTACGTTTCCAGCAACAGTCGAAAACACTAAACATAGCGGTTTGCATATAAATTAATTACAAACCGCTATGTTTTTTTACCGAAAAATTTGGGTAGTTACGCCTCCTCTTTTAAGAGGATAAAAAGCGGTCGTTTTGCTGCGCGGAAACGCCATATCCAATCTCCCCTCGAGAAAAGAAGATTCCGTATTTCAATCCAGACGCTTCAGCTAGAGGTACTGATAACTGATAACTGATAACTGAAATGACCACCAATTAAGATTCCGCTTGAATCCTTTCTATTGCTTTCTCAACTTTTTCTGCTTCTTCAGTTTTTCCTTGTTCTTTTAATAAATCTCTAGCTTTACTCAGAGACACTACCGCTTCAGGTCGTTTATTTTCCAAATACAAAGCTACCCCTAATTGATAATGAAGCACTGCTAGTTCTGGTCTAAGGCGAACAGCATTTTCAAATTGGGATATTGCTTCTGACAAATTATTTTGATTGGCCAAAAGACTACCTAAGTTAGCATAAGCTTCTGCAAATTCTGAATCAAGATCAATAGCCTTGCGAAATGCTGCTTCTGCTGATTTTAGGTCTCCTTCTTTGTAGAGCTTCACCCCGCGCTCAAATTCTGTTTTAGCTTCTTGGTTAAGCGCGATGATTGTGGTGTTGTTTGATTGGGATTGTTTTGGGGTTAGTTTAAAAGAAGAAGCGTCAGCTTGAGTGGTGCTGAGTATGGTGACAATTGCAGTTATGGCCAATAAGCTGTACTTAGATTTTATATAAGACATTTTTTAGAATTTTAGTAGTAATGGTTACTGATTTTTCTAATTTTAGCACTTCTCGATCAAAATAAATCTCTATCACATTTGAGCTTTTGGCTTTGTTATTTCAGCAGTTATTGACTATTAAAAGGTTGTTCAAAATAAGTATCTTTACTCTTGACTTCCATCTAAATAGTTTATTTAAAAACAGGGATAATTCTAATACCAAATTCCAAAAGTCAGGCTACCCACCTTACCTCCTGACTACTGACTACTGACTACTGACTACTGGCTACTGACTAATTTGTGGTGCAAGAAAAATTATGGCAGTTTTGTCAAATATTTGTTATATTTTGTAACATGATGCGATAGTTATAATTAATTCTCAGAAGTCCTGAAAACATGAGGCGATCGCCAATCTAAACAACACATATCTGGATTTATCGAGGTAAATTTTTAGTATTGTAAAGTTTTATTAATTTTATAGAAAAACATAGGAAAACAACTAAAAATATCTTAGACTGAGAAAGGATTGCAGAACAGCTCGTTAAATGTTTACAGGAGGGATAATACAGTTAGTAGAA
>NZ_JAAHHT010000390.1 GCF_010672085.1 Okeania sp. SIO3I5 | reverse complement strand
GTCGGGATGAAAGCCAGGGCCAGGATTCGGATACCTTCATAAGCTAAACATTCATAGGCCCAAGACACAAGCTAGGAGAATTTTGTTATTATCAATGTCAACACAGGGGGAGGACATCACCTCTGTCTAAACAGCGGTCAGGGTTTCCCAGACTGAAGAATCCCGCGTTGTCCCGTAAGGGCAACGTCGGGAGTATGTCAAATCTATAATTCTACTACTATGGGCGGAGAGAGACTCGAACTCTCACAACCGAAGTCGCCACATTTTGAGTGTGGTGCGTCTACCAATTTCGCCATCCGCCCTTACTTTTATTATTGTACACATCTGTTGCTAAACTTTGCAACAATTCCTGATATTTTTTGCTACTTGCCCATCTGTCAATTTCTTTAGCCCTCAATACAGGGAGTGGATGAGTTAGTTGAGCTGTTTGGACTTCTCTTAAGACTTCACCCAATTCTGTATTACTAAATTCATTGTAAGCTCTTGCCTGGGCTAAAAAAGCATCAACATTAAGTTGAGGTGATATGGTTGGAGAACCACCAGCTAGCTTCATCAAAACTGATACAACTACTTTAGGATCTTGTGTAGCTAATAGAGCTGCGCGATCGCAACTAAATTCGGCACACCTTAACCATTCTAATATTTGGCTTTGTAAGCTTTGAGCTATTATACCACCCCATGTCGAAATTTGTCCAGCAGCAAGTACAATTAAATTACCTAAAGTGAGATATACTCCATGCTCACATTTCAGATGTCCTAGTTCGTGACCTAATACTGCTTGGATTTCCTCTAAGTTAAGCAACTCTATCAAGGATGTATGAACAACAATAAAAGGTTGCTTCCCTCGCATAGCAAATGTATAAGCATTAGGCACAGGATGTTGACGAACATATAATTGGGGTGGTTCTAGATCGAGTGCTTGACAAGCATCTAATAGTGTTTTGTGTAAATTTGGTAATTGTGTTTCACCAACTAGAACACTAGATGTTATATTTTCCATGTAGAAAAATTGCTCGCCTAATGGACCTAATAGTTGTCTAACTAATAAGTCTATACCAGGCAATTGCTTTAAAGCATTAGTTGCCTCTAAATCCAAGGGATGCCGAAAATGATTTGCCTTTAAACCAATTAGTTGTGTTGTTGTCAAAGCCATATTTGCTTTAGTCCAAGCGTATTGATAATATATTAGCACAATCAAATATCAAATCATCTTTAATGATGGAGCTTATTTTTCGGTCTTTAGATATAGCTTTATATCAGAAAGCTGATTGTTTACCTAAAGGAAAAAAACCAGAATTTGTCAATAAACCAGACTTAGCAATGTAAAAGCTTAGAACAATGTTTGTCCAGAGAACATCAACCAGAAATTGTGTTAATTGATGTAGGATATTGTAACAATACATCATTCTTGAATCGACTAGAGAAAAGAAATTTAACTTCTATAGGAGGATTAGCTAAAAATGGAAAGGTAATCATCAAAAAACAGGATGATATTCAAGAGGAAATTAGATTATACTTGCTAGGCAAAAGTATATCTCAATTTGAAATAATGACCGTATTTTTCTGTTTTCCTTTCTAAGAAGTTTCCCATTTTCCAACCTAAATCAGATATTTATCTGGCTAATTTACAGTTTTTAACCAGTCTAGATAAATTGTCAGACCTCTAAAAAAAATGTTTAGTTTTGAGGAATTATTTGATTAGACTTATGCAAAAAATCTGTTCTTGTATCTTTTAAATTGCCATGAAATTTAGAGATTTTCATCCGTGAGTTTTCATATCTTTATAGCTATCCTAGTTTTTTTAGACACTCATTTAGTTAATTTTCTATATTTCTTAATTCGTTTATTTAACGGTTTAGGAGAATCAAATTTTTTACCATCATTATCAAGTAGTAAAAGTTTTAATTGCTAAAAAATTACCTACTGAATTATCATTTTTAGGCAATACTTATGGTCAAGTTTATACTACGAAACTTAAAAAAGATCTATTTAGTATTTTGGCGTTAGGCGTTACACAATTAGGAAAGAGTTATCTAAACATTTGAGATTTTTGGATAACTCTTTCCTTAATCTATGTAATATGTACAGTTAAAAATATATAGTCATTTCAAATAATAATGAAACACTTTTTTGGCTCAAACCCTTTCAAGGAAAGAAATACTCGTCCCAGTCTTATTCAGAATGAATATATTATCATTCTTTAAATGTGCAACCCCGATTTTTTTACTAAAAATATCATAACTTATTTATAGAAATACGCATCAACAAAAAAGTCGCCCTATAAGGGCGAAACTTTAGACCAAATTTTCTAGTAAAAATATTTTCAAATCATTTATCTATCACGCCCTAATATTGGTTTGATTGAATAATGTATGGGATAGGAATAGATTCAAGATATACAAGTATCAATTCCATTGTGCCGAGTCAATACTTCCCAATAGTCCAACGAAACGCCTAACGGTCTCAATTCTTACCAAAGTATAATTGGATTTTTTTAGATAGAAGCTTGAAAAATGTCATTTGTTATTTTCTTTAACTTGGTCTAACCTCTGCAATTTTGCTCCTAACTTTTCCAATTTAATATCTAGTTGTTCATAGCCTCGATTAAGGTGTTGTAGACCCTGAAATGTTGTTTCTCCTTCTGCTGCTAAGGCGGCTATTATCAAAGCAGCAGAAGCTCTCAGATCAGTCCCAATTACTGGAGCAGCGGATAAGTTAGGCACCCCTTGGACAACCGCATGATTTCCTTTTACCCTAATATTAGCACCCATTCTATTTAGTTCTGAAACATGACGCATACGATTCTCAAATACCGTTTCTGTAACAGAACTATTGCCGGAACATACACTTAGCAAAGCCATAAATGGAGCTTGCATATCTGTAGGAAAACCAGGGTATGGTTGAGTGTCAATATCAGTAGATTTTAATATTTCAGCAGGTAAAATGCGTAAGCTATCAGGTGTTTCCTGTACAATTCTTACTCCTACTGACTGAAGTTTAGAAATAACTGCACTTAAATGTTTGGGAACTACTGGTGCAATAGTTATTTCTGAGTTTGTAATCGCACCAGCTATTAAAAATGTCCCAGCTTCTATTCGATCGGGTATAATAGTATAATCTACTGAATGTAGCTTTTCAACTCCAGATATTACTATAGTCTTTGTACCTGCACCAAAAATTTTAGCTCCCATGGCTATACATAGATTAGCCAGGTCTTCTACTTCTGGTTCTTGAGCTGCATTTTCAATGATGGTTTCTCCTTCCGCCAAGGTAGCAGCCATCATTAAAGTTTCAGTCGCTCCAACACTGGGATAGTCCAGATAAATTTTTGCCCCTTGTAACTTTTTTTTACTACCAGTGATATAAGCGTTAACCATACCATGTTCAATATGAACTTCTGCTCCTAGAGTTTGTAAACCTCTAACATGAAGGTCAACAGGTCTAGCACCAATAGCACATCCACCAGGTAATGGTACGCGAGCTACTCCCAGTCTAGCCAAGATCGGACCTATAGCAAAAAAGCTGGCACGTAATTTTCTAACTAATTCATAAGGAGCTTCAGGGTTATTTAAATCACTTGCATCTATATCTAAAGTATTAGTATTATGTTTGATTTTTGCTCCCAACGCAGATAAAACTTTTCCCATTGTGTTAATGTCTGCGAGACATGGCACTTGACGTAAACGACAAATACCTGAAGAAAGTAGTGTTGCTGCCATTGCTGGGAGTGCTGAATTTTTAGCACCACTAATATTAATGTTTCCTTCTAAACGAGAAGGACCCCAAATTTTTAGTATTGATTGATCGACAGGGGATAACTTTGGGTTCTCGGTTTCTGCTACTGAATGTAATTGTTGATTGATGGCTCTATCCTCCCTAAATGACCTAGTAATTGATTTCAATTTTTGCTATAGATTTTACTGGAAAGTCAGCAAATGTCTAGGGGTTGACAAATTTGTTTGTTGATATATAATTGCTCCAAAAATTAGAATATCCCGGAATAATAAATAGGGTTTGCTGAAAAAAGCAAAGTGTGGGGAGGGTGGGAAGTGTGGGAGGTGTGGGAAGTGTGGGAGGTGTGGGAGGTGTGGGAAGTGTGGGAGGTGTGGGAGGTGTGGGAGGTGTGGGAGGTGTGGGAAGTAGGAGAAATAATTTTTCCTTGATTTTTCTGCCTCGCGTTATCCCAAAGTCCTCACTTTATGCAGCTCTTTTAATCAAAAAGCTGATACTTTTTCACTTCATTAAATTGCTAAAACCTTTATCTGTAAATACTTTTAGATTTAATCAGCAGAGCAATAAATAGTTTTCATTAATGGATAATAGATAATTACCTCTCCCTAAAAGGAAGAGGATTAACGCTCAAGGAAAAAATTTATTTCTCTTGGTTGATTGGATATGGCGCCGGTAACCCATCCATCCCTCAACCGCTTTTTCCCCTTTATTGGGGATGCCTACAAAGCGCAAAACCGTTAGCTGGACTGGTGAAATCCTCAACAATTTAGGTGGCAAAAAAGTTGTGACTGGCAATGATGGATTTCGCCTCGACCGCGACTTAAAGGTCCCGCGTGGAATCTTTATAAAAAGCGTGGTAGAGAAATTTTCTACCACATTGGGAGATACCCCCTCAGTAAGTTAATCTTACTGTGCATTGTTAACAATTGTTAGCACTCATAGTATCGGCTAACAAAAGTGAATTATTTAATTATTAATTATTCGGTAAATGTTAAAAAGTATGACCTATTGCTGTTATAGATGTAGGTTAATTGATTTTGAGTTAGGTTAGGTTAGAGCTGATTTATAAAGTAAGTATTAAGGCGCTGAATCATTTCCTATACTTAGGTTTTAGGAGTTATTATTAAGTAACTTCCTAATTGATAAAAGCTAGGTAATATAAGACTTTTAGCGAAGTTTACAAATCAGCTCTTAAAGTTGTCAAAAAAATATATTTATAGTTTCTGATTATAAGGACATATGAGGTGATAAATGGAGATAGGTATTCCCAAGGAAATTAAGGATCGAGAGTTTCGTGTAGGACTAACTCCTGCTAGTGTCAGGGTATGTACTGAAGCTAGTCACCAGGTTTTCATAGAAACAGGAGCGGGTTTGGGTGCAGGTTTTAGCGATAATGATTATCTTCAAGCAGGCGGGCATATCTTATCAGATATTGGAGAAGTTTGGAATTGTGAAATGATAGTCAAGGTCAAGGAACCTTTATTGTCAGAGTATAACTTTCTCAAATCAGGACAACTACTATTTACTTATTTACATTTGGCTGCTGATCGGAAGTTAACTGAAAGGTTGATTGAAAGTGGTGTTATGGCGATCGCCTATGAAACAGTAGAGCTAGCTGATAAAAGGCTACCTTTGTTAACTCCTATGAGCATAATAGCTGGACGTTTGTCTGTGCAGTTTGGGGCAAGATTTTTGGAAAGGCAACAAGGTGGTAGAGGTGTTCTATTGGGGGGAGTTCCTGGTGTTAGTCCTGGCAAGGTTGTAATTTTAGGAGGAGGGATAGTTGGTACAGAGGCA
>NZ_JAAHHT010000039.1:21085-60498 GCF_010672085.1 Okeania sp. SIO3I5 | reverse complement strand
CAGAATCAGTAGACGCATACCTCTACGAGCTATTTTAATAGTACCTTTCGTAGTTCAAATTTTTGGGGCAGTAGGTTTAACAGGATGGCTATCTCTACGCAATGGCCAGCAAGCAGTTAATGAAGTAACAAGTCAATTAAGAAATGAAGTTAGTACCCGGATTCAGGAAAGACTAGAAGATTATTTAGAAGCACCCCGCATTATTGCTCAAATTAATCAAAATGCGATTAATTTAGGTCATTTGAATATTCAAGATACAGCTAGTTTGACTCGGCAATTTTGGCAACAAAGATTTTTATTTGATTCAGTTAATATTTCTGCCATTTATTTTGGTGGTGAGGAGGGAGAATTTATTGGTTTAGGGTTTCAAAATAATAATCGATGGGAAATTGGTAGAGCTGGTAAATCTACAAAAGGAAAATTTCATAGTATTGGAATTGATAGTCAGGGAAACCCTACAGAATTATTAGAAATTGGCAATGATTATGATCCTAGAATTCGACCTTGGTACAAGAGTGCAGTAGAGGCAAAGAAACCAACTTGGAGTGATATTTATGCTGACTTTAAAGAACTCAGACTTAAGGTAACTTTAGTTCAACCTATTTATCAAAATAATAATCAATTAATAGGAGTAGTTGGGGTTGATTTTGTGCTTTCTCACATCACAGAATTTCTCCAAAGTTTGAAAATTGGTAAATCAGGACAAACTTTTATTATGGAACGTTCGGGATTTTTAGTTGCTTCTTATACTTCCCAAAAACCATTTAGTTTGAAAGAACAAGAAGTTACAAGAATTAAAGCGGAAAATGTCGATAATTATCTAATTAGTAATACAGCTAATTATTTAAGAGAATATTTTGGTGACTTTAGCAAAATTAACCAGTCACAACAATTAGAATTTCCACTCAATGGCGAGCGAGAATTTTTGCAAGTAGTACCTTTTTCTAATGGCAAAAATTTAGATTGGTTGATTGTAGTTGTCGTTCCAGAAGCCGATTTTATGGAGAAAATTAATGTTAATACTCGTACCACAATTAAGTTATGTTTAATCGCTTTATTTATTGCCACAATAGTAGGAGTTTTAACGTCTCGTTGGATTAGTTATCCTGTGATGCTTTTAAGTGCTGCAAGTAGAGAAATTGCCAGAGGAAAACTCAACCAAAAAATTGAAGTCAAAATAGTTAATGAATTAGAGATATTAGCAGATTCTTTTAATTTAATGGCACAGCAATTACAAGAATCTTTTATTAATCTAGAAAAAACTAACGCTAAGTTAGAACAACGAGTAGAAGAAAGAACTGCTGCACTACGGCAATCGGAAGAAAAATTTGCTTTAGCTTTTCAGGCAAGTCCAGATGTAATTACTATTACTAATCTTGCAGATCATAAATTAATTGAAGTCAATGAAAGCTTTATTCAAACTACAGGTTATAGTCGTCAAGAAGTCATTGGAAAAACATCATTGGAATTCAACTTATGGGTAAATATTGAAGAGCGAAGTCGCATTTTTACAATATTAGAAACTCAAGGTAAAATTCGCAATCAAGAAATTAAGTTGAGGCTAAAATCAGGAAAAATTAGAGTCGGGTTACTATCAGGAGAAATTATTTTTCTTGATGGGCAAACTTGCTTACTTTTAATCATCAACGATATTACAGAACGCAAACAAGCAGCAGAAGCATTACAAACAGCAGAAGCAAAATATCGTAGTATCTTTGAAAATTCTATTGAGGGTATTTTTCAAACTACACCTGATGGTTATTTCTTAAGTGCTAATCCAGCTTTAGCAAAAATGTATGGTTATTCTGACTCTTTACAATTAATTACTAATATTACTAATATTCAACAACAATTATATGTTAACCCTAACCGCAGACAAGAATTTATTGATGCTATTAATAAAGATGGGGAAATATCAAATTTTGAAGCTCAAGTTTATCGTTGTGATGGCAGTATAATTTGGATTTCTGAAAAAGCTCGCGCTGTCCATAATTTTAATGGAGAATTGCTTTATTATGAAGGAACTGTGGAAGATATTACCTTTCGCAAAAAAGCAGAAGCAGCATTACACGCTGAACAAGAAAAATCCGAGCATTTGCTGATGAATATTTTGCCTGAACCTATTGCTTTTCGACTAAAACAGGATACGAGTGCTATAGCTGATTATTTTGAAGAATCAACAATTTTGTTCTCTGATATTGTTGGTTTTACTCCTCTTTCCGTCCGAATTTCTCCCATAGAATTAGTTAACTTACTCAATAAAATATTTTCTAAATTTGACCATATTGCTGAATTTTATGGTTTAGAGAAAATTAAGACTATTGGCGATGCTTACATGGTAGCAGGAGGGTTGCCAGTACCCAAAGAAAATCATGCCGAAGCGATCGCTAATATGGCATTAGATATGCAGCAAGAAATTATGAAATTTACAACAGATATTGATCGGCAATTTCAAATTAGAATTGGTATTAATACAGGTCCGGTAGTAGCAGGTGTAATTGGTAGAAAAAAATTTATTTACGATCTCTGGGGAGATGCTGTCAATGTAGCTTCCAGAATGGAATCATCTGGAGAACCTGGAAAAATTCAAGTTACAACTGCCACTTATGAACTCTTAAAAAATAAGTATATATTTGAAGAAAGAGGGATAATTACTGTTAAAGGTAGAGGGAGAATGCTCACTTATTGGTTACGAGGGAAAAAGTAGAGCGGGGAGGGTGGGAAGGGTGGGAAGGGTGGGAAGGGTGGGGAGTGTGCGAAGTTTGGGGAGTGTGGGAAGTGTGGGAAGCGTGGGAAGATTTGGCAATTGCGCTCAGATGGAACATTTTTGTACACCCACGCGAGCAAGATGCTCGCACTGGGAATAACTGATAACTGAACAAGAGGTACACCCACGCGATCTGGGAATAATATTATGTCCGGATAAGAGTGTGATAAAAACACTTCTTTCTCCTGATACATTCTTTTCTCCTGTCTCCTGTCTCCTGTCTCCTGACTCCTTCCTAATTATTTATAACTATTCAACCGGACATGATATAACTGATAACTGAAAATGAATATCTATCAAATCCTAAAACAAAATCAACGTCTAAGAATTAGCGATAATCAAGTTGTACCTATCCTCAGTGGTTGTGAGGATGCTAATCGTCTTTTAGTCTTAATTTGGTCACAATTGGGCGATTTCGATAATCTGGAATACGCTTGGTGGGTACAACGAGAATCAGCAAAATTGCAAAAATTGGGAGTGACAATACGAGCGATCGCTATTGGTAATTATGCTTCTGGTAAGAAATTTTGTGAATATGCTCAATTTCCTACTGAATGCTTATTTGTCGATCCAGATGCTGAATTGCATCGAGAATTAGAACTATATCAGGGATTAACTTTTAAGTTCCCCTTATTAAGTAAAGGTCAAAATGCTTTCTTGAATTTAATGTTAATGTGTGCGGGTATTGGTAGTCCGGGTACTTTAGCGGAGGTACTTAGAGGTTATACTGGCGATCAAAAAGCACCTCAATTGATTGATGATGATGAAGTAATTCATGCGAAACCTCTACCACCACTGAAGGGTTCATTTTTTAATTTGGCAGGTGGAAAAGGTTTTCAACGTCCTTTTGAACTAGCAACACTCAGGTTGAGAAATATGAGCGAAGTTCTGAGTAACTGGTCAACTTATGTACCTAATGCTGCTTATTTAACCCAAAGAGGGGCAACTTTTCTATTCGATCGTCAGGGGAATTTGCTGTATAAACATTGCGATCGCGGCATTCTAGGTTTTGCCGAGAATAAAAGTAATCCTTTATCTTTTTTAAATAGGGAGTAGGGAGTAGGGAGTAGGGAGTAGGAAAGAAGGAATCAGAGCGCATCATCCTTGGCAAAAACTCCAAGTTTGGTAGGGGTTTGGTCTCCAAACCCCTACGGTGAATTGTAGCTATTGCTCATCTCAAATTTCGTTGAATTCATAGCAGAGATATATCCAGAAAATCGGGAGTAGAAAAGAAGGAATCAGAGCGCATCATCTTTGGCAAAAACTCCAAGTTTGGTAGGGGTTTGGAGACCAAACCCCTACGGTGAATTGTAGCTATTGAATTTGACATCAGATCAAATCTCGTTGAATTCTCAATACCTTCTTTACTCCCTCCTGAATCCTGAATCCTGACTCCTGACTCCTACCCAAGTAAACGTTGTAGAGAAATGGTTGCTGCTTGAGATACTTGAGTATGAGTATCTTTTTCCAGATATTTCAAAGCAGATATACTTTTTGGAGTAGACATATTTCCTAACGCTTCTGCTAACCTTTGGCGAATCAACCAATCTTCCGAAGAGACAAACTTGAGAATATGATCTACTGCTTCTAAGTCTCCAATTTCTCCCAAAGCGGCGATCGCTGCTTGTTGTATTACCAACTCCTGACTATCTAGCGCTTCTATCAATAAATCGTGGGCACGTTTATCTTTGAGGTTTCCTAGAGAAACTGCTGCACTAAAACGTACCAACCAACTTGTGTCTTCATAAAATGCTCGCGCTAGAGGTTCAAATGCTCTAATATCCTCCAGATAACCTAAAGCTCCTGCTGCATCAGCACGGACACCATAATCTGCATCTTTTTCCAATAATTCTACTAAAATTGGATAGCATTCCTCAGTCTGTTTGACACCCAGAGCAAATACTGCCATCGAGCGTACTGGTAAATTGGGATCATACAATACTTTTTTGATTAGAGGAACCGCTTCAGCAGCAGATACTTCTCGTAGATAGGCAAGAGCAAGGAGGCGATCGCGAGAATTTTCGCTATCTAGTTGAGCGGATATTTGTTCTAAACTCAGATTTGGCATATTTGGCCTTTAGTTTATCAAATTTTATATTTACATTACATTATAATCAATAATATTAATTTTGTTCCTTTGATTGTTCAGTTGTAATACGTTTTACTTTCCTAACACTATTGCCTGTTACTTTTTTTATTTCTACTTTTGCTATATCTCCTTTTACCAAATCAACTTTTTGTTTATCAACTATTTCTGTAGCTTCACAAGATGAACCTGTTATTTCGTAAGTAATAGTTGTTCTTAGCTGTTGTTTTTTGTTCTTTTGTATTTTTTTTTCTTCGATGTTAATTATTTTAGCACTAATAATTTGGTTTTCTGAAAAATTAGAAGAAGAACAATCACAATTTGATTCAATACCCATAACTTGTAAAGGAGTTGGAAGTACAGGACGATCTTTATATTCATTGACTGTCTGATCGGATGCTTCGGGGGCACCAATATAATGTTTTTCAGTATCTCGTTCAATCTCCATATATCGAGTTGTTTCCTCTGCATTTTGAGGACTTTCCCAACTTAACATTACTAGCAGCATTTTAATTCGGCGAATACTGTTAAAAGTACCATTTTCTGTAAGCTTTTTTAACATATAGTCTTCAAAACATTGTTTAAAATCTGATTGCTCTTGTTTAAGGGGTAGATTCCAAGTATTACCATCAAATAACTTTTTATATCGTTTTTGGCGATCGCTCAAATACAATTCATTTGTAATTTTTACTGCTCCCATTCCTAAAGGTTTACCCATGCCAAGTTTGAGACGGTAGTCCTTATTTTGAGCAATATCTAGTACCCACATTAATGCACCTAATTCAACATTAGTTAAGTTTTCAAAGTGGATAGTAAATTCAAATTTAACTTTTTCTTTAATTGGTTTTATTTCAGTAGTTTGAGTATCTGAAACTTGATCGAGATTTTCCTGTTCAATCTTAGGTTTTTCTCCTTTATGCCAATAAAGTTTATGTCCTCGAATTACAGTTTTTTCTATTGGTTGACTAGCATAGTGTTTGAGATTTTGTTTTTCAGCTTGTGTCTCTTCTGGTTGAACTAAATAATGTTGAAAAGTTGTTGGTTTAGGACTTGCTAAAATTTTCGGTATAATTGGATTTTTATCCAGAAAAATATCATCAATATTCCTAATACAAATTCCATCACTAACATTTATCCTACCTGCACGACTTTGTTTAGTTTTGTCTTGCTGTTTTTCACCCCTAACCCAACCAAAAATAGCATCAGCAATATCAATTATTTCTGGTTTTCTTAATTCATCAGGAATAAAGTCAACTACTGAAGCTGCTCTGTCATTTTCCACAGGAATATATGGAATCCGAAAGTTAGGACTTTGACCAAATCGTTTGACTGGTTCTCCGGATTTAGATTGGCAGTAAAAAATTGCTCGACCATTTTTCAAAACACCTATTTCTGAATTGAAAGGTGGGTCTTGTTTCTGAAAAGGAGTTAGTGCTTTACAATAATCTCTAATTGCATTTTCATTAATAGGTATTAGGTTTGCTTCAGGATTTGGTTCACGAATTATACAATGATTTTTCCGGTTCAATTTTGTCATATTAGTTGCACCTTCCATCATATTACCGCTAGTAACTAAAACACCTTTATATTCGTATTTATTACAGTCACTACTGAATTTTTTGGCAAACTTACGAGAATTTTTTGTATAGATATTTTCAAAACTAATATTAACAAAATACTGTGGTCTATATTTAGACAATTGCTTCATCAAAATAATTCCACGAAGTTCTGATTTTACAACTTCTTCTTTAATCCAAATAAAAGGTTCATTGTCAATTTCTAAAGCTGGACGTATAAACCAATTATCTCCTTCTTTTTTAAGATAACCTGCCTTTACATTTTTCCCTTGTTTCCCTAAATATTTTGTATATTCATCTTTAAGCGGATCTTCGCTATCAGCAGCAACAGCACGAAAGAAAAAACGCTCTTCATCTGAAACAAGATCGATTTTACTAAAACTAATAATCTCCACTAAAGTCCGCAACATTCCCCGTAAACTACTTCCAGGAATAATAGGCAAACCATTATTAGAATAGCTAAAAAAAGAAGCTAAAATTTCTTTTCTCTTTTCTTCCCACTCTTTTTTTTCCTCTTCAGTCAAATTTTTAGGAGGTTCTGAGTATTCTTTAAAATTTTCAGGACTCATTCCACAACGAATATAAAGAGGAGATGAAGTTGTTAAAATACATTCAATTTTGCCAGTATTACGGTCTTGATGATATTTACTATTATCTGGTAAATCTTCTTTTTTAACTTCAATTACTTGGTCTGGTAATTCTACGAAATTGTAGGGAGCGATCGCTTTTCTATCTTCTGGAACTTTTATTATATGTTTGGGGTAATTCATTTTATTTGTTTCCTAGAGTATTTTGTTTTAATGAGACGAGACGACTAAGAACGATTTTAGCAATTCCTGAATCATCATAATCAATATAATGATGAATCAATAATCTTAGGGGACGATATAAATTTTCGCTGTCATTTTTAAAGGTAATTCCTGTTAGAGGAACAGCGTGTTTTAATCCCTCAGAACCATCTGTTAAAAAAGTAAATCCATTTAGTTCTTTATCTTTTTTAGTGCCCCAGAGAATTTGTTCTTCAGGAATATACTCAAAATTGGAATTATCTTGAATTAAGCGTGCATACCAACCTCTATCTGTTTGCCACAATAATACTTCTCCTTTTTCTCCAAAAATCCGACATTGTTGAAGGGTTTCTAATCTTAATTCTGGTAAAGCTTCATTAGGAAAAGCCTGGTTAGAAGTCATCAATTTACCATTTTCAAACTTTCCCCAAATTACTCCATCTTCTGCATGAGCTAATAGATAATCGAACTTATTCTCCTTAGCTTGTTCTTGTATCCAATCAATCAGAATTTTATTCATAATTTCATCTGTCTTATCGGTATTTTCATCCAGATTATCGGTAGATATTTTATGGCATAATTTTTCGATCATACTTGCACCTCATCAACAAAATTTTTAACAAAAGATTCTAATGTTTCAGGAGCGCTTATTTCTAATTGTTCTCCATTTTGACTAATAGTCCAAAGTTTTTCAGTTTTTTGATTCTCACTTGGCTTTTTGAGACTCATTTCAGCATTTATTCCTGCTAATCTTCCTCGCCCAATACTACTCTCTCCTCCCACTGGTAAATCGCTAGTCCATAAATCTTTCAATAGTAATAAAAGTAATCCTATTTCATAATCTTCTGGCTGCCGTAATTCTAATTCTAAAGTCACGCAAGTTTCCTCTTTTTCAACAATAGCTTGTTCATCGAATAAAGCACCGTAAAATGCACCTCCTGTAAAACGGTCTATGGCAATTCGATTTTGTACTAATTCATTGACATTTTCAATTACAGTTTCCTCCACAAGTAAACGACTTGACTGAGGATTTTCATAATCTTTTTCTGTACCAAAAATATCTTTAATTATTGTCTGATTATTCCCCAGAGTATTCACAATTCTTTCGGCACGATGTCGCAAAACTCCAGCTAAACTCGTACCAGATAAAATAGGTTTATATTCTCCATTTCTATAAGATTTTAAATGCACTGTATCAGGAGCAGTTTGATTAGAAAATTGACTGGAACGAATTAACAATGAACCAACTAATTTAAAACTAGCTTCCATTGTAAAACGTTGACGTTTATCTGAGCATTCTTTGTCATATTTAAGAATATCTGAAATTTTGCCAGTTTGAATATTAGCAATCCCTTCACCGTCAAATAACAACCAGGCAATTCTATCTTGATTATTCTCTAAATTAAACTGCCAAACTTGCCATTCAGAAACATGACAACGACCAAACCCCCGGCGTTTTTTCATGCCAATTCTAATTTCACTCTTTTCTAATCCTTCTAAAGTTATAGCTAAAGCTTCTAAAAGTTTATTTTTATCTTTATCTTCTTCAATTATTAACTCAAAATCTAGAGGAAATTCTGTATCCTGAGCTAATAATTCCAAATCATATTTGGCTTTGTCTTCAGCTATTCCCGTAACACTATTAATTTTTACTCCATCTCTTAGTTCTACTTTTGGTACTTCGCTACTAATAGAATCATTAATAATTAGAGGACTTTGGTCTCCATTTTCCTCCTCACGAGTTGCACCAAATAAATAAGTAGCTAGACCGTCATATTTTTCTTCTTTTTCATAGCCATTTTCGTACTCATGGAGATAATTTCGTAATGCTCCAGCAATGGATGCTCCTGTTAGTAAAGCATAAGGAGTAATACTATCGCGCATCAGCATTAAATTTGTTGGCCCTTCTGCATCTCCACTGCCTAAACAGGTAGGAGTATCTAATATTAATTTCCCTCTAATAATAATCCTTTCAATAATCTGACGTTGATGGCGATTTAAACGTTCGTTAGTCATTTTGTTTCTCCTTTATAGCATTTTTAGCGATCGCCATAATTAATCTTAGGGTATATTCTATTGCTAGTCGCTGACTTAACTTTTTTGAAACACCAGCAACATTTCCCTCTAATTCCTGTAGATTACTCATCCAACAAGTAGGCTTTCTCAACATTTCATAAATTTTTTTATCAAGTGGTACATTCTCAATTTTTGTTTGTTGAAACTTAGCTTTAGAACTAGCAGGTAAATTGCACAATAATCTTAAAACTGGTAGACGACTTCCTAAAGTTAATCCTTCCCTGGCAACAATTCTTAGTCTTGAAAGTTGGCTATTACTAATAGGACCTTTAGGAGTCCAGGAATCAACTTTTTTTTGAACTTCTTGCTCTAGTTTCTGTTTCAATATTCTTTCTGCCATTAGTTCTGCTAGAGAACGTGAAACCTCAGATTTTAAAGAATATTCATCTAATTGTTTTTCATCTTCTTTTTCATCAGGTTTTTCAACTGAAAAAGATTCTTTTTTACCCCATTTAACAGCCCAGTTAATAGCTATTCTCCCAAAACCGTCAACCCGTCTTTCTCCTATTCCTTTATTTTCTAATTCCTCAATTTCACTAGCAGTAATATTGACATTTTTAAAGACAAAAACACTTCCAGCAGCTAAAGCAGAAACTTGTGGTAAAGGTAATCCCCATTTGCGATTAAATCCTCCAATTAAAGTGCTGGCTGCATAAACTGGAGTTGGCAAAGATAGCTTTTTTTCACTGCCGAGAATATGCTCAATTTCCTGTTTTACCAAATCTGAATTAGCTATAACTTGACCAGTAATATCATCTCTAAAAATCCCATCGCTGAGAAGCGTAACTATTAAATTATCTCCCTCACGTTTTTGGGAAGTAGCTCCTATTTCATCCCAAGTATCAAGAAACTCAATATTAATAATTTTAGTGTGTCCATATCCTGCACTTTGAGAACCACCTAACCATAAATCAGATTTTTCTCGATCGCTTTTTTGCAGTTTTTCGACTTCTAACAACCTTTCAAAAATTGTTTTGTCATTATCTTCCTGATAAAGAATAATTGCTTGAAAAGTTTGTCCGGCATCTAAAGCTTCATAACGAAATATTTCTCCCTCCTCTGGAGTACCTTTTCCTTTTTTGCGGTTTCTTCTGTTATGAATATTAATCCGTCGCTTTTCTTTATAAAGATAAAGTATTTCCTTTTTACTATCTTTCACCCAAAAATAATCGCCAACTGCTTTTGGAGATTCTGGTTCGATATCTTCGTCTTCGTCCTCGTCACTTTCTCTCAGACTAAAATCATAGGCTGTAACTGAGTTTTTTTTATCGTTAAATTCATCATCTTTATTCTTAAACCAAGAACGAGGTAAGGGCAAAGTTCGCTGATTATCTTGACTCAATAAGTAAGCATTCAAATATGAAGTTTTATCTGCATCAAAAAATAAGCGTTTAACTTCGGGATTTGCTAGATCGAGTTCCCGAATGCGGTTTTGTCTCATATAGCGACTTATCAACGCTCCCCGGAGAGCGCTGCCAGGAATATAAGAATAAGAAACATCGCTGTTAGGATCTCCCTGAAAAGAATTTACTAAAACAGGTTGTTCGATTTTCAGGGTAATTTCAATTGCTTTCATGCTTTTCCTCAGCTAAATCAAAATAACTCAAATAATCTCTAGTAATGTCATTTCCTTGGTTGTCACACAGGGAACATTGGACATGGCCTCGTCCTCGGTTGCGCCCGCTGCCTAAGTGGCGAAGTGCTAATGTGCCAACAGCCAAAAGCGACAACATCTCATTTTTAGAAATGGAAACTCCATCTATTTCTACTGTGTTAGTGTCTAGATGCAAGCTAGCCGAGAACTCTAGTTGACGAATGACAACTCGAAAGGAACGTAAACTTCCTGGAGTAGCTACTCCATTTGGATTCATTGCTGTCTGACGGCGAATGGTAGTTAGAGACTCCAGTACCTCTGTCTTAGTCAGGGTTTGTTCCTTAAGCTGATAGGCTACAGCTTGTCTGAGATCGTCTGGTAAAACAGCATCTCCTACACGAATAGCTCCTATAGTGTCTATAACGCTTCCAGAAATCCCAAATACTGCACAAGCCACTTTTTGCCAATGTTTTTTGAGACTTTCATCGGTAAATGCAGCAATTATGTTGTCGCACTCTTCACTCAGCAATCCTTTAAAGGTACGTCCCCGTAAAAAGGGAAACCCATAAGCATCGTGTTCTACCTCTTGATCAACTAAACCCGCTACTCCATCCCCTCGTCCAAAAGTTGTGTCACTCAGTAACTTGATTTTCAGGTGGTACAGTTCCATTATTTTCTTGTCCTAACGAAAGGTAAAAATCTATTACTTCAATGGCATCAAAATAACCACAAACTCCATTTAACCAACCATCATTTGCTAGACGACGGCTTTCACTGGATTCAGGAATAAAATTGGGTAGTTTAGTAGGTTTATAGTTCTTCAAGAATTGTCTTGTTGCATCTATTCCTTCTCGTAAAACTTCCCGCAAAGCTAAGACTTTATTTTTACGTCCTTTCCAATCATTACCATCGATAAAATCCTCGATAACTTGAGTAAAACTCTGCCAGTTTTGCCATTCATTTTTAGAACATTGTAGGCGAATAGGACGCATAGTTAAATTGCCAGATGAAACTAGGTATTCTCGTTGGCGAATTTCCGAAATTGAACCACTTAAACCACTACTTGCAATATGCCAATCTAGTGCAGAAAAACCTCCTGGTTCTTTTGTTTTCTTAGTTTTTTTAACAAACTGCTTTGCTTCTTTGCATAAAGCCTCGCTAAGTGCATAAGCTCTAGCAAAAGGATAATGAGTTTTAACAATACTAATTCCTGCACAAGCTTTGATTGGTTTACCATCTGGCATTGTATGTTTTTCTAGTTCCTGAAGATAAATAGCCCCTAGTTCTAATCCTAAACGTCCATCGCAGACAAAAGTAATATCATCCCCTCCATAAACTAAAGGACGAAAAGGGAAAAAATTCTCTTCAATTCTAAACTCACCTAACTTACCTACTACTTTTTTTACCGTTTTACCATTTTCTGTTACTTTTTGAATTGAATTAACCAATGTCTCAATTACTTTTTTCAAAGCTTGCTTACCTGCACTATCTACACTTTTAGAGAGGTTACGCATCGCCTCAACATAAGCACGATTAGCAAGGTTCGGGTTGTCAGAATATTGCTCCGATTGCTGTTGAGCATATTCTCGAAAACGTTTACCCATGCTATTTCCATCTGCATGAACTACAGCAACATAACTATTTTCATCTCTTGAACGTCCCAATTGATCTATTCTTAAAGGCAATTGATATTCTTGAAACTTCTCTGAAACATTATTTGTGCTGTCCTTCAATAATTCTTCAATCATTTCTTTGAGACTTTTATTTGCATAACTAACAGCCTTGAGTTTAGCAGCAATTTCCCTAGAAATTAGGTAAGGTTTGCTATCTTTCGGCATTTGATAATCTCGATTATTGCTATAATCTACAGCAACTAACTGAGTTGAGTTGCAAAATGCTGTTACCCCCAATCCTAGAAGTGGGGAAGAAGGTATCCGTTTGTACTTCTGCTGCTCTAGTTCGTTTCTCATTAAATTGCTAACTACTTCATACAGTTGATCTTTATCCCAATCAAATTTTTTATGAGCAACAATTAGATTAATTCCTGGGGCATCTATTAAAACTTTTCTGCTTAATTTTTTCGTAAATTCAATAGCTGTTTCCATAGATTTAAACAACAGAATTGTATTACCACCACCCGCATAAACAATTTCACTAGGTGCACCTTCCTCAATGGGTTTTTGTTTAGATAGAAAAGTGAGTATAGGGACTCCTATTACATCTTTTAAACCTAAAGTTTTTCTCACCCAATCATCAGTTGCTTGCTTAACTAAATACGATCCTCCTATATTTTCCCGAAGTTTGTTGCTGCCAAAAATGTATGGTTGAATTCCAGTAGTATCAAGTACAGTAACAGTATATTCTTTCATTTTGCCTCCTTATCTACATTTTTAATCCATGTTTTTATTTTTGTTGATAAATCTATCAAATCTTCGCGTCCAAACACTTCTAGTCTGTAGTCTTTTTTAGAACTTTCTGGATCTGGGTTAAAAACGTTGGTAATTTCTGTTTTTAGTCGATCTACCGTTTTTACATCAACACAACATACCAAAGCAACTCTTGCTTCTGAACCTCCTAATTGCTGGGCTCTAATATAAGCTTCAAATAACTTAGATTTACACAGAGGTTTAGTGCTATCAGTTGTACAAGAAATAGCAAAAAGTTGATAGCCACGCATGAAGGAAACATCAAATTCAAATTTGTTATCTTTTGGATTTTGAGTAGTAGAAACATGAAATGAAGCAGCTTGATCGTGAATGGAAAGTTCTTCTGAAATATTTATTACTTGCTGCAAAACATAATGTTCTAGCCATTCACCATCAAGCCATTTCCCAAGTTTCTCCAATTTCTTAAATTGACCTTTATTTTTAATACTCTCTAGAAAATTTTTTGGTTCTTCTTTCTCTAAGTTAATAACATTTTTGATGGCATTAAATCCTTCATATATCTCTACTCTTATAGGTTGAAATTGTAAAATCATAATGTCTTTGTCTTTTCTTCTTTTTTCCCGATCATTATCATTTTTATCTTTATATTTAAAAACTTCCTTGCACCAATTTTGCCAAACATCCGACCATGTTTTTTCCTGGAAAAATTCAGTGAGTGCTTTAGTAGCTTCAAATAATTTTGGTTGATAAACTGGTTCAGATTTAAACTTCCAACCATGCAGCTCGAAAATAGTTTTTAGGTTAACTTCAAGCATTTCAGGTGTAACTTTGTAACGATCGCTCTCTCCATCCTCTCGATCAAAACACATTTCTAAACGACGGGCGTCAAGATAACTCAACACAATATTCGAGCGCTTTATGTATTGCGAATTTTGCTCTTGATAGAATAACGATCTATAAGAATGGACAGACATAGCTTTTGTCCCGCCAGTATAATTTAGTCCTATCTTTTCATTATTATCTAATTTAATATTCTCTAATTCTTCAGAGATTACTTTTCTAATCTCGTGAGCATCTGAGTCATTATCATTAATAGAAACCAGTTGAACTTCTATATCTGATTCCAAAATTTCTTGTAAGCGTTCGGCAGTTTCGGATGTCCCAGTCGTGTGAATGAGATATAAAGTTTTTTTCTTGCCTTCCTTAAATAGAAGTTTGGCAGCCACATAATTAGGCAAAGGATTTTCACCTATTAGCAAAAATAAATGCTCGACTTTGTATTTATCTGGAATATCCATATTTACTCCTCAAAATAAGTAAATTTTAACACAACTCAATTCACCATTTTCTAATTGATGAATCTTACGAGTATTCGTCTATTTTAACTGTTTAGCTGTCTGGCGATCGCTTTTTCAACACCCAATTTCTTTCTCTATCTTAACTCGCAAGATAAATAAGTGCTTTTAACTTGTTCTCCTTAAAAATGGAGACTGTAATTATTTGGGTATCTTACCTAATAATTTCGCGATAGAACTCCGTTCCGCTCCGCGATCGCTAAATTTCTCCTTTTACTATACTTCCAAGTTACAAATTTTTCTTAACTGCTGATAGTTTAACACGTATGTAGAAAAGGCATTTTCTATAAATATCCTGGCCACTAAAATTTGACAGTTGACAAAAATATTATCAAAAATTGATTTTTTCGTCCACTTGACAGGGATGGAATGAAAAAGTTAGTATATTTTCAGTTAAGAACCTCGAGAAATAAATAGTAATAAATTTTTGGTCATTTCTTAGTTGTTAAGGGTGGCTAAAGGGTAGTTTTTCATCTTTGCATGGAACCCCACATACACGCCTCCCAGAATCGCTGAAATGCCTATTCTTTCGTTGACCCGTGTATGTGCCTTGCTACGAGAGGGTTTGAGCATTGTCATTTTGCCAAAATTTGCCTTGTTGACAAATTAATCAAAGGGGCGTGTATATTTGGGTATCTGAAACCCTTGCTATGTCTGGGTTCTGGATCGGAACTCTCTGGAAACCCTAATCCCTATTTAGGGATTGAAACCCATATTGGCTCATGTTGGGCGTTTGCTCCTCTGTTAACTCTGGAAACCCTAATCCCTATTTAGGGATTGAAACTTCTCAAAAACTGACGTCAGATCCGGATACACCGGAGTTTTCTCTGGAAACCCTAATCCCTATTTAGGGATTGAAACAAGTTCCTTCTTTCATTTCACTTCTCCTAAAACTCTGGAAACCCTAATCCCTATTTAGGGATTGAAACTCTCAGTCTCAGTCTCAACAGGATCAGGATCAGTCTCCTCTGGAAACCCTAATCCCTATTTAGGGATTGAAACATCAGGATCGGGATCATTAGAGATCAAACTTGCGGGCTCTGGAAACCCTAATCCCTATTTAGGGATTGAAACAATTTCAGGCTGTTCCGTTATAAGTTCAACCAGATTGCTCTGGAAACCCTAATCCCTATTTAGGGATTGAAACAGTAGAGATCAATGGCAACGTGATTCGCACGTACTACTCTGGAAACCCTAATCCCTATTTAGGGATTGAAACCCTTTTTTCTTAAGAGTTTGAAAGACGTTCTTGAAAAAACTAACCTCTGGAAACCCTAATCCCTATTTAGGGATTGAAACGACATAATTTAATTGTCCTACCAAATGAACTTTTTCTCTGGAAACCCTAATCCCTATTTAGGGATTGAAACGGGTAATACTCCTCAACTAGTTGCAAAATGCCTTCCGCACGCTCTGGAAACCCTAATCCCTATTTAGGGATTGAAACCCTTACCCTGAAAAAGCTTAATCTGCCCCACCTCACAGTGCTCTGGAAACCCTAATCCCTATTTAGGGATTGAAACTTCCTTATTGAGGAACTCCCCTAATTTTAGTTCATAATTTTTCTCTGGAAACCCTAATCCCTATTTAGGGATTGAAACGCTGAGGCTCGGGCTCCGGCTGAGGCTCGGGCTCCGGCTCTGGAAACCCTAATCCCTATTTAGGGATTGAAACCTAGGGGTTTGGTCTCCAAACCCCTACATCTTAAATCTTTGTTTTGCCTTCTGCTACGGTATCAATTATTTATATTTACTCATATTTTTACTACCCCCTCACTCCCCTACTCCCCCGCTCCCCTACTCCCTCACTCCCCTGCAACAACTCAACACCTTTTCCACAATAATATCCGGCACCCTAACAGTTTCCCCAGTTATCCAACGTCCTGCAACCACCTCCAAATAATCCTCATTCTCCAACCTCACCAACTTCTCCTCCAAGACACTATGAATAACGATCGCTGGATTTAAACCTCTACAAAAATCATGCCATTTCCCAACCTCCTCCTGACAACGACTAATAATTACATAGTGACTGCACTGCTCCAAAATAGGCTTTTTCTCTTCCTGTACCATCCCACCGATATCAACCAAAACAATATCCATAACATCCCGAATATTTTTAATCGCTTTAGCATGATAGCCAAAATAACTATTCATCATCTCCTTGCCCAATTTATGAACCGGAACAGTATTGTCATCCTTTAACCGTTTAGCTACTTGGCGATCGCTCATTTCCTCAACCCAATTTCCCTCCCCATCCCAATTAGCTCGCTGGATAAACACCTTCAACTTTTTATCCTTCTCAAATAAAGAACGACGCAAAGCATAAGAAAAAACACTTTTCCCACTATCAGGAGGTCCGCCGATTAAAATTGCCATACCAGGAGTGCGATTAAAAATCACAGAAATAGTATCTCCAACTGCCAAAGTTTGAAAATTACTTTTAACAACAACAGCTTTTTGAGTCCGCACGTCATAACAAGCTATCCAAGGAGCATTTCGACAGCATTTTACTAAATAACCATAAAGCCAGTTTGGACTCGCACCATATAAAATTACACCTTGATTGAAATCTAAATCTTCAGGAATTATTGACTTTAATTGTGATAAAATTATTGGTTTAATTAGGTCTTGTGGTTGAGTAAAAGTAATAGCTAAAGTTTGACAACTACCTAATTCTGTTTCGAGTTGAATTACATCTAATTGTAATGGAAATTCTCTAGTCATTTTCTAAGTTTTAGGGAATAGGGAATAGGGAATAGGGAATAGGGATATGAAAAAGTTCCCGTAGGTTGGGTTAAGCGATATAACTCCGTTCCGCTGTCGCGAACGCGCAACCCAACAAGCACAAATTTGTTGTTGGGTTTACTTAACCTCTTTCTTCTCTTGCACCGCTGTAAGTTTATTGTTGGGTTTCTTTCCTCAACCCAACCTACGAATCTAAAAAATACTTAATTCTTAATTATTTTCGGTAATTCTAAAGTTAAAATAGATCCGATAGTAACAGCATGAGTATGAGTAGAAACGACAACTGCACCAAGTCGAGGATCGTAACAACCAACCCACGTTGCGGGATGGCATTCGTGAACTAAATAAGCATATAACCATATCGGTGCTTTACCTTCTATGATGACACCTTGTTGCCACTGAATATTAGGAGGTATTTTCAAACCTTTTAAGTCAGCAGGTGTGATAATACCATCTGGTGTAGTCATCTCAATATGAAGATGTTGATATGGAAATCCATCAGTTGTTTGATGGGAAATTAAGTTGAGTTGTATGGATGTCATTTCAGTTATCAGTTATCAGTTATCAGTTATCAGTTATCAGTTATTAGTTTTCAGTTATTAGTTATTAGTTATTAGTTATTAGTTTTCAGTTATTAGTTTTCAGTACCTCCAACTTGAGGCTTTATTTCTTAGTCAAAAGTAATAAGTTGATTTTGACTCTTATCAGGACTTACGCAAAGAAACCGGGTTTTTAGGACAAATCCTTGTTTTTAACCATAAACATTGAGGAAAAAACCCGGTTTCTGGGTTCGCATGGCTTTAGTCCTGCTCTTAGTATAGTCTAACATAATGTAGAAGAAATATCTTCTGCAATTCATTAATATCAGTTAATGTAGGTTGGGTTGAGGAACGAAACCCAACATCCTCGAAATTAGGACTTAGGTAAAGAAACCCGGTTTCTACGATAAATTGTTGTTTTTGACAATAAACATCTACGAGAAACCGGGTTTCTGGGTTCGCATGGCTTTAGTCCTGGAAATATTTCCTTCCACAACTCCGTATACTTAAAATATTAGGAGGAAAAAATTATCACAACCAATAATAACCGAAATGACTATCACTAAACTCACAGAAAAATTTCAACAAGCGTTAGTATTAGCTTACAACTTACATTCTCCACAGTTTCGCAAAGACGGATGCACACCTTATATTGCTCACCTCTTAAGTGTTACTGCTTTAGTTCTAGAAAATGGTGGAAACGAAGATGAAGCGATCGCTGCTTTATTACATGATGCAGTGGAAGATCGGGGAGGTATGGCAACTCGTCAACATATTCTGGAATTATTCGGCGAAAAAGTGGTTAATATTATTGATGGTTGTACTGAGTCAGAGACTATTCCTAAACCACCTTGGGAAGAACGAAAGTTACGTTATATTCAGCAAATTCGTGATGGTTCTAAATCTGTAAAACTTATTTCTCTTGCTGATAAATTGCATAATGGGAGAGACTTATTAGCTGCATTACGTCAAGAAGGAAAAATCGTATGGACGCGGTTTCGTGGAGGTAAAGAAAAAACACTTTGGTTTTATAATTCTTTGCTTTCTTGTTATCAAGATGATAATTATCTCAAACAAGAATTGATGAGAATTATTGCTGAATTAGAAAAGTTTTAGCTCTATATAAAATCTGTTGACTTTAGAGAATAATATTTGACTCTCAGTCTTGGCAAAAGCTCCAAGTTTGGTAGGGGTTTGGTGACCAAACCCCTACAATATCAACCAAACTTCTACAATATTTAATTGCACCGAATACTATCGGATTTAATATTATCAGGACTTACGCAAAGAAACCCGGTTTCTACGGTAAATTATTGTTTTTGACAATAAACATCTACGAGAAACCGGGTTTCTGGGTTAGCCTGCGTAAGTCCTAATTAATCATAATTAGCTAACTCTTGTTTTGCTTCTAATTTCAATTGTTTTCTAATTGAAATAGGAGCAATAACCTCTCCATTTGGCCGCCAATCTCTTAACCGCATCAAAACATTAATATCTCCATTTCTTATCCATCCTTGATAATAAGTATTTTTAGAAGAACGTGCCTTAATAATATTCAATAACTCTTGTCTTTCTTGGGGGTCTTGAATTTCTTTTTTCAGTAAATATGGTAAGTTTCTAGATTCGATGCGTTTAAATGTAGGATGTCGCACAGTATTATCTACATACCCACGAGCAAACTTAGAATCAAATCTCATTATCAACAAATCTCGTGGCAAATAAAAATTAAATCCCCAAGCTTCTTCTAGTTCTTCTTGTACATAATCTACAGTTGGTAAATTTCCTTTTTTCCATAATTCAGACAAATTTTTTGGTATCTGAGAACTTCCCCATTTTAAAATAGTTAATTTCTCGGAAATTATTCGGTCTAAACGATAATTATGCCAGCCAAATTTACCATCAGGATCTGTACCAAAAGCTGTTAAATATTTCGCCCGACGTGCATAATGTAAACAAACTGGATAAACTATTATTTCTAGTTTTTTTTCCGTTTTCGCTATCCAATATTGAAACTTAATTACTCCACCAGGGGATTGATGCCATAACTCCTCTATTTGTTGATGATAATCATCAACTCTATCTTGAGTTTCATCCGATAAAATATAGTCTAAATGAATAAATATTCTTTTTTCTGGATCGTTCCTTAGTAAAGGTTTTTCTTGAGTTATTTTTTCCCGCAAAGATTCTACTACTAATTCTAAATTAGGTTGTACAAAAGAAACCGACTCTAAAACTTTTAATAACTGCCAAGTTTGACTTGAGGAAAATTCTGAAGTATCCCATACCTGTGTTTGATTTATAGGAGGTTGAGGCCAGTTTTTTTGTGGTTGACACTGATATACTCCTGCTTTAGTTTTTGATTTTTTTAGCCATCCTAATTTAGCTAAATATTTTAAATCATCTCTGATTGTACGGTGTACTGTCGCAAAAATACGCTGCTCTATGTCTAGAAATTCCCCACCCATTTTATCTGTAATTTGCTGTTGCCATTCTTGAATTGATAGAGGTGAAATTTCTACTTTAATTAATTCTTTGATCGACTTTTTACAAATACACTTTTTGTCTAGACACTCTGTTTTTATTTGTTCCGTTGTGAAGCGATCGCTCGGAGGATGTTTAGGCGAAAAAAATTCATCGCGCAAGTCGCTGTAAATAAAATTTTCGGGTAATTTTGCAGCTAAATTATTTCCTTCTCCATAAAAATACTTTAATAATATCCACAGTCTAATTGAGCGATTAAATCTATCACCTAATCGCCCTAATGCTAACCAATCTAATATTTCTGGAGTTGGAGGATAGTTAAAGTCAGAAAGCATTTTTGTTATAGCAGGGAATAGGGAACAGTTATACCGTTTCACGGAATTAAAAAGTCAAAATTAAAAAGTCAAAAGTAAGATTTTATAGACTCATAACTTTTACGCTACAGCAACTTCAGGAAATCATTTCACATACAGCATATTCCAAGTATATGAAGTACAGAAATTAACAGTTAAATCCTATCAGTGCGGGCATCTTGCCCGCGATTGGTGTACCTCAGCAAAGTGGAAGGAGCTGTATATAGTTTGAAACTATTTGTGACATTTTTAAAGTGAATTGGTATTAGATAGGAGGGAACTGTCAGGTTAGCAACGTACAGAACTAAAATTATTAATGTGACTGAAAACTAATAGCTGATAACTCAAAACTGATAACTCAAAACTAATAGCTGATAACTGATAACTGATAACTGATAACTGAAATCATGTTTCATCTTCAGCGATCGTAATTAATTCATCTGCAAGAGTCAAAGAAAACTCAGTATCCAAACTAGGAGCTAGATAAATACCAAAATTATTATCCCTATCTTTAGCTTGAGAAACTATTTTCACACCAAGACAAATTTCATCACGAGATTGAGCAGCAAATACACAGTCAGCAAAAGATAATTTACCAACCTTTTCAGGAGGAAAGAAAAGTTCTATAGGTTTAATATACATTTCACTACCTTCTGCCGAAAATAAATCGCGGTAAACTAACATTACACCTGGTTCTTGAGATACCTGAGCTAAAATTTTAGACACAAATTGATTAGAAAGTAGGAAATCTTGAACCCCTGCTTTAATTACCAAATCAGTTTCTTCCGAGTCAGCAAGTTCTACCACTAATTCTGTTGTAATTGGGTTTCCAGTTTCCTCCTGATATTCTTGGAATATTTGCCTAATTTCGAGCAATGTTGTCAGAGTTTTAGCATCAATTTCTTCAGAATTTTTACCTTTACTAGCTAAAATTGAAATACTATTATATTTATATAGTTCGAGAGTTCTTAGCTCTTCAACAACATCTACATTAACTTTCCAAATTTGCATCAAAACTTGAGGATAAGCTTGACGAATTTCGTCAAACTTACTTTCAATTTCCGATGTTAATTTATGAGTAACTAGATTAACTTCTGAACCTTCAACTACATATTTAGCATATTCTTGGAGACAGATTGGAGTTTTTGAGTTCCAACCAATAATCAAATGTTTTTCTGTATTTTTTTCAAAACTTTTTCTGAAGTCAAAATAACCTAAAACTTGAGGTTTCACTAAAGGTTCTTGGTAAAATTTAATTACGGAGTCATCTTCTGCTAAAACAATTATTGATTCAGCATCTGTTAACCGATAATTGCTATCTGGTTTAATAATTATCTCGCCATTTTTATCTAGCACACCTATAGGAATACTTTTATAAAAATGAAAATTTAACTCATAAAAGCTGAGGTGTTGCCAATCAACTTCAGGACAGTAAAAATAAATTTCATTTCCGGCAAAACCAACTAAATTTAAGTATACAGTTGCTAACCCTACAGACCGTGAAGTTTGCACTAAAATTCTGGCTAAAATATCAGCTTCATTTAAAGTTGTTACAGCTTCAGGAGCAATGCTTTTAGCTAAAATACGATATTGTTCTGAGTTAATTTCAGCTATTATTGGAGGCAAAGATGTTTTTTCCTCATTAGCTGCAACAGTCGCTAAAATTGCTTTAACAACCCTCGCATCCGATAACCTTTTTACATCTTGTGCATCCGAACCTTTAGCATCATTTAAAATCACTACCGATCTAGCAACTTTAACCCCTACTTTATTCAGATTATTTATATTTGTTACTATTCCATTACGAGTCACAACTCTAGTAGTTTTTAAATCTGCTAATTTATCCCGGAGAAAATCATCCATATCTTCTTTATCTTCCTCTGATAAAATGACAATTACCGCATCAGATTCCGATTCATTAGCTATTACAAGCTCAGTAATAATATCAACAATTCTGTCATTAAAACCTAAAATTAAAGTATGGTTTTTTTCTACAACCAAGCTTTTACCTTTTTTCAGCAAAGTCAGTCGTGATTCAAATTCTTGAGTAATAAAAGCAACTAAACTAGAGAAAAGTACCAACCCTACAAAAATAGTTAAAACCCCTACAGTTTTAGTGGCAAAATTTGCCTCGTCTCCCGTGTCTCTGAGACCAATAAGTTGTACAAATACATCCCAAAGCAAATCGCTTTCTAAATCTTGATTTGGGAAAATCCACTCAGAAAGGTAACGTATACCTGTCATTAAGATAAATGCCCCAAAAAATGCTGATACTAATGCCAGAAATACCGAGAAACCACCCCTGGACATGAAGTTGTCAAATTTATACTGAAACTTTTCTTGCCAAGAAAACTTACTTTGAGCAGACATAGATTTTTTTCTTCAAGCTAATATAACTTTACACCTAACTGTTTATATATATCTGACTATGTTAGATAACTATAACTTTATTTGTCATTAATAATTATACTATAGTAGGGAATAGAGAATAACGGTGCGACCCCGCGACGACGTTAGCGTAGCTCCTCTGCAAGAGGAAAGTCGCAAGGGAATGCGCACTCCTGTGAGGGAATGCGCACTCCTGTGAGGGAACAGTTGAAAAAACATTTCCTGGTCTAAGATTCATCATCAGTCCTATGTCCTAACCAATTCTTTCTTAGCTATAGCAATCCTATTTTATTCGTGGCAAAAATCCTGTTTGATTTTTGGTATGGGGGGAATAGGCAATGGGCAATGGGTAAGAGTTTTGGAGTTTATTTCTAGTTTTTGAATTGTTACGACCTATTTAGGATTGCTATATATGTATTTTTAAGAGAATAGGGAATTTTTAAGCAAAATTTATACACTGAAGAACCATTCATTAATGGATAATGGATAATGGATAATTACGTCTGGTTAAAACCTTGAGGCAATTGAATATAAGGAAATCTTTTTAATGGAGAATGGATAATGAAAACTCTCACAAAAATATCAATTCTTGATTAATAACACTTATCTCTAATTATCAATTGTCAATTATCCACTATCCATTGGTAAGGGGAAGCTTTAAAAGTGAATTATTTAATTAATAATTATTAATTATTCCGTAAAAAGCAACACAGGTAATTAACGACCTGTGTTGCTGCTAAAAATGTTTGAAAAGTGCTTAGGTATCTCTCAAGTTGAAAGAGAAAAATCTCATTTTTGTCTCCATAGAATGTTTTTTTCTAGGAAGATGGCAAAACTGGGAAAAAAAATCTACTATTAATTTCTATCAAATCAAAGGTAGAAAAAAATAGTAAATATTAACTTATAGTAGATTTGGTGATTAATGTGATACAAATGATGGGAGCATTTCAGTTATCAATTATCAGTAACTCTGACTGAACCATCGGGATTAAAATAATGAACCAAATATTTTTTGATCCCCTTAAAAGGGGACACTTTAGACCTTACTTTTGAGTTATTATTCTTACTTGCCATTAGACATCTTCAGAAAAGAGAGAACAGGGAACACTTAACTGGGAATAGGAAGAAAGAATAGATAACTTATGGATAAGAATTGATTTGATTTTTAATTTTTGGAGATGTCTATTTTCATGTTTTTTGCATAAGTATCTTGGTCACTAATAATATAAACATTATTAGCAGCAATACCCTCTTTTTCCAATAATCTCATTAAACTCAAGTGAAATTTATCATTAGCAGGGGTGTAACCAGCAGGAGGATGATATGAAACGTATTTAATCACACGAGCATTACCTTCTATAGGGAAGAGGTATACATAATGCTCTAAAAAAGTACCCATACTTTTAAATATTTCATCAATACCTGCCATTATTCTCTCTACTTGATCTGCTGTAATGCCATCAATTTTCAAAATTCCTGTAATCCCCCACTCTTCAACATCACCTCTGTGTTGAGACCAGTTATCCACTACACTAGCAACCATTCGAGAATTAGGCATTTTAATAATAGATGCCCAATCCCATGAATACAATCTTGTTGTTCTTAAACCTACTTCCACCACCTGGAAAAAACCAGGTACTCCTGAAATTAATACCCAGTCACCTGGTTTGTACAATCTATCAGTATAGATAATTATAGTACAAAACCAATCATAAATAATATCTTTCAACAACAAACCTAGAGCAACACCTGCACCACCAAGCAAACCAACAAGAGCTCCTGCGGATGCTCCTAAAAATACTTCTGATGCTTTAATAATTACCACAATAATTGCTGCAGTCCGAAATAGTTTCGGTAAATAGGGAACCAGCAAGTCGTCAAGATCTGTGTCAGTCTGCAAAGTTAGGGACTCTAGTGCCTTACCTAACAGGGGAGCTGCACTATGAATCACATAAGCAGTGACAGCAATGGCAACTAAACCAAGAATATCGGATATAAGTGTTTTTAACTCAGGGCTTAAATATTGTACTAAAATTATCTCTATTATCCATAGTCCACCTACGAAAATTAACAAGGTTAGGGGTTTTTTGATAATAGCTATTAATTGATCGTCTAAGTCAGATTCAGTACCCGAAGCAAGACGCTCAATCTGTTTAAGAATTACTCCAGCAATAACTCCCTGAAGTATTAATGTTAACAGCAGCACGCCTAATGCCATTAATAGTTTATATGCCGGAAAGCCACCAACAGTAATTTCTTGAATCTGTTCCGATAATGTTTGTAATAATTCCATTCTTTTTTCCTGAATCAAATTTCAATTTAGAGATTGTTTATTAGGAGAAAATACTTTCTACTCTAGCCAACTGAGGAATAATAGTCATGCAAATATAAGCAAATTTTCAGGATCAAAAAGTTATACTTTTTGACTAAATATAGTTGATGTTGTGCTTTTATACTTTAACAATAATCTTTTGATACACAGTCTTAAGAAAATTAAATTTTTCTTAAAATTATGAGACTTTGAAGTAAAATTATAAGCTTTTGTAATTCTCCCATAGTTAGCTATACAGGTTGTATAAAATTACATAATTTTTTATTATTTCCAACTTCTAGTCGCCGACTATAATTTTAGTATCCTTGCCATAACCTAATATTTAGACTTGATAATTACTTGTATTATTTGGCCTGGATTTTAAAATTTGCCTGGAAATGGAGAGAGTTCAGATTAATAACTGAAATGGTCTTGCTTAATGAGGACAAATAGATTTATACCAAGGTTGTCAATGGGGAATTAAGGGTCATTTCAGTTATCAGTTATTTGACATCTCCAGAAAAGAGGGAACAGGGAACACTTAACTGGGAATAGGGAAGAATAATTGATAATTTCTGAATAAGAATTGGTTTTACTTTTTATTTTTGGAGATTTCTATTAGTTATCAGTACGGACTGCTGAAACCTCTAGCTGAAATCCTACATTTCCTTTTTGATGGAGACTTGAGACCTTATTTCTTGGTCTAAAAATTAGGCTTTCCATTTTTGAGTAATCCTGGACAAAGATATTCCTGTTTTTTCCTGTATAGATAGATATTCTTGTGTATGTGGATAAACTTCCTGCTATAACTATGATATTTTTTGGTAAAATCTCAAATTCCCAATAACATTTAGATAGGAAAAATAGTTATTCAAATCAAACATGAATAAGATACAATTATCCAGAGAAGAATCTACGCGATCGCACTTTTATAAATACTCATAAATCTAGCGACAAATCGTCAATATTTTCTGAACATTGTCTGGGAAAAAAAAAATTACCATTTTGAGCAAATAATGTGATAAATAATAGGTGAGTAGCAAAAGTTGGAAGTAACTAATACTAATTCACTTTAAGGATGTCATTTCAGTTATCAGTTATCAGTTATCAGTACCTCCTGGAATAGGGAGGCTTGAAATAGGGAATATTCTTTTTTTTATCCCCTTAAAAGAGGAGGCTTAAGACCCAAATTTTTCGGTCACAAATAGTTTCAAACTTTAAATGTCAAATAATTGCCTGAAACTGTAGGGAAGTGTCAAAGTTTTTAGCCGCTCAAATCTGCCATTGTGAATTCTAAATTCTAAATTCAGTGAAACGGTAGATGCCCTGATAACTACTCCCGAATCCTAATATGTAGCCCACTTTTTTTCCATTAATTTATCTAGAGAAAAACTATTATGAAAATCAACAAACAAATCGAAGAGCAGCCCATGAAAGAACAGAATAAATATCAAAAAATTATAACTAAAATATACCTTTTCTTATATAAAAAATTAACTATTAATAATGCTAGTAAACCACAAATAGCAGCATTTTACACATCATTAATACTAGGTGGAATTAGTTTAACATTTGCTATATTAGGGTCATTATTATATACACTCGAACAAAAAGAGACATTTGATAATGCTAAACAGCAAGCTCAACGGGCAACATCTAGAGTTGCTCTTGAGATAGATCGGCGACTATATTTTGCCCAAGAATCAGCTGTTTCTGTAGCAAACAACTTGAGTTCTGGCAAATTAAGCGATGGGGAATTATTAGAACGACTTAAATTAGAACTCGAAGAAAATATTGATTTTTTAGATATTGGTGTTGCTTATAAACCCTTTGCTTATAGGTCGGATGTCAGATTTTATGCACCATATTATGCAAGAATAGATAACAAAATAGAGCTAAATGAAACTCAATTTAACTATACGAAACCTAAATATGCTTGGTATAGTAATACCCTAAACAAAGGACCAAATTGGGGTGAACCTTATTTTTGGAGTGACACTAATCTAAGCAGCGATCCAGTCGTCGGATTTTTTACTCCTTTTTATAACCCAAATACTGAAGATAAATCTACACGAGGTATCGTATATAGCGAATATTCATTAACTAAAATTCTAGAGATAGTTCAGTCTCTAAACCTAGGTAGAACTGGCTACGGATTTATTATTTCTGAAACAGGAACTTATTTATATCATCCCAATGAAGAGTATTTTAAAGCTCAAGTAAATGTCTTTGACATTACCTATCAACAGCAGGATGAAAAACTGAGAGAATTAATTGTTAAAGCACTGAAAGGTACACCAGTAGAAGCAAATTTAACTGACAAAGTAACAGGTCAAAATTCTTGGTTATTTCTGCGACAAACTAATCTGAATGGATGGGTGGTAGGAATAGTATTTATTCAAGATGAAATTATCCCAGACTCAGCAGTAACAAGACAGAAATTAATCGCTCTTAGTCTCGCCTATCTTTGGTCTGCTGTTTTTCTATCAGTTCTATTATTTAAAGCTTATCTCGGAGGTGTAAAACGAATTTCATTCCTATCATTTATTATTAGTATATTATTTGTAATAAATCTTGGATTTGTTTGGAACTTAGTCTTAAAAGCAAGAACTTATACAGCAACTCGAAATCTTTTACTTAGTGATACTGGTGTCAGACAATTATTAGCTCCTCAAATAGAGTTAAGTAAAGAATTAAATCAAGAACCCCCTTTAGTTGTTCCTACAGGAGTTTTCATTCAATCATTTGATTTGACAAGTCCGAAAGATGCTTTTGTGACCGGTTATATATGGCAAACTTATGAAGATGGGGTACATGATGATTTATCTCGTGGCATTATACTTGCTGATGCGATTGAAGATAGTGATTATGAACTAAGAGAAGATTATAGATATAAAAAAGATGGTCTAGAAGTTATCGGTTGGTATTTTGCTTATACCCTCCGTATGGATTTTAATTTTAGCTATTATCCCTTTGATGACAAAGATTTGAAAATTCGGATTTTGCATCAAGATTTTAATAATGGAGAATTAAATCGTCGGGTAATTCTTACCCCTGACTTTCAGAGTTATACTGTAATTAATCCACGAACTGCTCCAGGGGTAGATAAAGAAATTGTACTTGGAGAATGGTATCTGAGAGATAGTTTTTTTGAGTACGTATTTAAGACATACAATACTAATTTTGGAGTAATTAATGCTGCACCAAAAACTGACTTTCCTGAACTACAATTTACTGTTATTCTGCAAAGGTCTTTCTTAGGTTTGTTTATTGCTAAACTCGGACCAATGATTGTAGTTTTGACTTTGTTATTTGCTGTACTTTTAGTTTCCAATCCAGAACAAACTATGGAAGTTTTGGGAGCTTGTGCAGGTTTTGTATTTATTGTTATCCTGGATCAGGTGACAGTTAGAGAGCAAATAATTACTAAAGGAATTGTTTACTTAGAGTATTTTTATTTTGTTGTTTATTTATATATTTTCTTGGTATCTGTTAACTTTATTCTATGGAGTTTAAATCCAAATCTTTCTCTTTTTAAGTATAAAGATAACTTTATTTTTAAAGCGATTTATTGGCCGACTATGCTAAAAGTTTTGCTGCTAATGACTATTTTGGTATTTATCTGAAATAGGGAATAGGGAGTAGAAAGTAAGAAGTAGGAAATAAAGGGGATAACTACTGAAACCGAATAAATTAGACACGGACTGGACAAATATTAAGAAATATTGAAAATTACCTGATTATCTGCTACGATACATTACACTATCCAAATTATCACAGGACTTACGCAAAGGCAGTAATCGTAGTATTAATATCTGAAATAATCACCAAAAAGATACCATATATAGGGGTACTGCGTAAGTCCTGAGCAAATTATAGTGTTATGTTATACTTTCAAACCCTCAACAACGGCTATTAGACCTGAAGATGGAAACCATGTCTTCATGTATTTCCAGCCTGCCCTTTCCAGCAAATCTTTATACTCCTCCTGAGTTCGTTCTTGTCCTGTTCCCCAACACATCATATGGATGTCAAACAATTTAGCAAAGTGTGGTGTATTTGGGCCTGGTATGATGTGTTCGGCGATGAAGACCCGGGAGCCCGATGTCGCTGCCTTTCTTTGGTAATCCAGGATTTGAACACATTCCTCATTATTCCAATCATGCAGGATCATCTTCATAATGTAAGCATCTGCACTGGGAACGGCCTTGAACATATCTCCAGCTAAATACTGACACCTTTCTCCCACTCCAAGTTTTGTAGCCCACAACTTTGTATAATCTGCGATAGCACTTTCTCGTTCCAGAACCGTTCCCCTGAGATGAGGATATTTGGCTAAAAAGCTGCATAACAGATGTCCATGACCACCACCAACGTCGCAAATATGAGCGATCTGGGAAAAATCGTATGCTTGAAGAGCATCAAGCACCCATGCTGACTGAATCATCGAAAAACTGCTCATCGCTCCATCAAACACTTCAGCATAAGTAGTATCCTGAGCAGCATACTCAAAGGCACTACATCCAAACTCTCGCACAAAGGCATTTTGTTTTCCGTCTTGAACCATGGCGGGCAAGTGTTTCCACAAGGCATAGTGATGGGGACCCTCTTCAAGCAACGTAATCCCTCGTAAACTTTCAGGATGGTCTGTTCTTAGGAATTGCCCAGCCTCTGTTAGTGAGAATGTCTGATCTGTGCTCTCATCTAGTAGTTCGAGAGACCCAAGAGCTCTTAGAAGTCGATATGTGAGTTTGGGATCAAGTCCGAGATCCTCAGCGATTACCGTTGCCTTTTTGGAGTTGTTTTGCAGGGAATCGAAGATACCTAATTTTACACCAGCGTAGAGAGTCTGACTACGCCATCTGCCAAAAATCAAATCCATTATTTTTCCTTGTGTGTCACCCATATAAAAGCTCCTTTGTCTAACATTGTTGTTAATAAATGCTCCCTAAAATTATAACTAATATTATGTCCGCTTGAATACTTATACTTTGGTGGAAGGAAGGCAGAAGGCACTTATGCTTGAGGCAGAAGGATTTCTTCCAATTACTACTTAGGTTCTATACACTCTCCGATGCTACCGGAAATGATATAATAAGAAGGATAAATTTGACATTGGCTTTGGTAGAATGTAAAAGTAGATTATTCTTAAATTTCATCCAGAAAATATTATGAGTGAAGCAGAAAATAATCAAGAGTCTTCAACCCCTGTCTTAGATTCAGAAGCTAATAAGGAAAAGGGAAATCTTACAAGAACACCTCCTTGGGGTAAGGTAACAATTCTGGAACAAGGCCCCCGTTACAAAATTAATCGTATAGAAGTAAAACCCAAAAATCATATTAGTACCCAGATGCACTATCATCGTAGTGAACATTGGATAGTGGTTTCTGGTACTGCTAAAGTTGTGTTTGATGGTGAGGAAAAATTACTCTTGCAAAAACAATCAACTTATGTTCCTCCAAATACAGCTCATCGTCTAGAAAATCCTGGTACGATTCCTTTAGTAATGATTGAAATTCAAAATGGGGAATATCTTGGGGAAGATGATATTATTCGTTTTCCAGATGAGGATAATTAACCATCTTCAAATTGAAAAAGTTCAGTAGTTCAGTAGTGGACTGTTTCATCTTAAATGGTGCAATAGGCTTTTTTCTCCCTTACCACCTTGTCCTCCTTGTCTTCCTTGTCTTCCCACAACCTAAAATAATCATGCACAGTTTTAGCTGAAACATTCCACTACTTAAATGACAGTTTAGTACCCAATATTAATTTATTTCATATTAATTTTCCCCAAATTCCCTCGCTTCATTTGTTCTCTTTCAATAGCTTCAAATAAAGCTTGAAAATTACCTTGCCCAAAACCAGGAGTTGACATTTGTTTACCATTTACCCAAACAACTTTACGTTCAATGAACTCAAAAAATACTGTTGGTTGGTTAAATATTGGTTGGGTAAAAATTTGTAGTAACATTGCCCCTGGTAACTTTTCTTGCCAGTCTACCAAAATTTGATAATCTTGAACTTTCTGCCATTCGGTTTCCGATAGATAACTTAATGCTTTTGTTTGCAGATTAGAGTAATATGTTGCTGGAACTTGCAGAAAAGGTAAACCAAGCGATCGCAACTCTCCCACAACTCCCAAAATATTCTCTGTGCGTAAAGCAATATGTTGTATCCCCTCACCACGGTTAGCATCCAAAAATTCTTGTACTTGAGAATTAGCAGATGTGGGTTCATTAACAGGAAATTTTACTTCTCCTTCTGGATGTGTCATCACCAGACTGCGCAAACCAGATTTTTTTGTCTGAATATCAAAATTTTGATGAGGTTGAAAATCTAAGATTTGATGATACCAATTAAAAGCAGATGTTAAATTATCCTCAGCTACATTTAAAACTACATGATCTATTCCCACAAGATCCTTAGAAAGTTGAGAAGTAGAGTTCAAAATTTGTGCATCATCAATTTTTTCAACTAAAGTATGAGTCAAGTTTCCCCATCCAGAAATTTTTGCCCACTTCAAACCCTGTAAATTTTGCTGAATGGGTTGCAAAATTTCTGCTCCGTTAACTGCTGCTTTCGCCACAACTGACTTAAGGTCTCGGACCCGAAAAGCTACATCAGCTACTCCAGGAGGATGTAAATTGAGAAAATTAGCAACAGGACTTTCTGGTGTAATAGCAGAAGATAAGGCAAAATATACTTGACCTCTATTGATAATTTCCTTCTGGGTGTGTTGACTGGTTTGAGAAGCGATCGCTTGAAAACCTAATTTTTCTATAAACCAGTTTCGCGACTCAATAGCATTTTCAACGTAGAAATGAATCAGATCGAACTCCATAATCAACTTTTTATTATTTTAATCAAAATATTATTTGGAAAAAATAAGGAGTAGGGGAAAAGAATATATTATTTCTAGGACTTACACAGAACCGCCTTATGTAGTAGGGGCGAATGGCATTCGTCCCCTAGGGATAGCGTGTTGTCTAAGAATTTGCGTAAGTCCTGATTTTTTTTGGATAATTAATTTGATTTTTTATTATTGGAGATATCTAATAATGTTCTTCTGTTTCAACAGAATATTTTTTCGTCCGGAATGCTGTAAACAAATTTTCCCACACTCCCCACACCTCCCACACTTCCCACACTCCCTTAGAAAAATAAATGACTATCTGGTTGAATATTAATTTCCATCGGTACTGCTTGAGGTTCTGCATTGAGAGCAAACATAATTGCATCAGCAGCAGTTTCCGAACTGAGCATTTTTGAGCGATCGACTTTCAGACTAACATTATCCCAAAAAGGCGTATTTACTCCTCCGAAATAGAAAAGAGTTACTTTAATCCCATAACGCCGTAATTCATCTGCCATACATTTGCTCAACCCCACCAAACCAAACTTAGAAGCACAATAAACACTTCCCATGGCCATTGAATGTTTGCCAAGAATTCCAATAACGTTACAAATATGGCCTGATTTTTGTCCTTTCATTATGTTGGCAGCAGCTTGACAAGTGTAGAAACTGCCTTTCAAATTCAGGTCAAGCATAATATCTAGGTCAGCAGGTTCAATTTTGTTCCATTGCTTGAGAATACCTGCTCCTGCTGCATTTACCAAAACATCTATTTTGTCAAAATGGTTGGTAGCTTTTTCCATCAGGATTTCTACTTCCTGTGGGTTAGTGATGTCTGTCGGTACAGTAATAATTTCGGTAGTAGATAGTTGGGTTGCTAAAGCATCTAATCTATTATTATCTCTGGAAGCTAATACTATACTTGCGCCGGAGTTTGCCAATTTCTGTGCTACTACTGAACCTATACCTCCAGTGGCACCAACTATTACTACAACTTTGTCCTTCATTTACTTTTTCTTTACTTTTCTTTACATTTATTTTTATATTACATCCCAGATTCCGCACTTCAAGTTGTAATATTAAAAGTAGCATAAAACGGTAGCTTGGTAAGTATTTATACTATATAGCTCCTATTCATTGACTTTTCTCAGGAGTCAGATGATCAGGAAATGAAATATAAATACTCAATTATTTACTTCTATTGACCACTATAATTGTCTCCTGTCTCCAGTATCGAGTCTCCTGTCTCCTACTTTGATGCTACATTTTGCAATACAAAATGTAGGTTACATCAATTAGGGAGTAGGGAAAAATAAATCGTCCAATTTCTGAAGTAAATAAAAAAGTAAGTGGAGGAAACAAAAGTAAACAGGCGAAAAGTAAAATGCCTCAAAAGCTTTTTCTTTCCCAGACTATTTTCAGCACCTTATTCTGATAATTAAATTGCTAACTTTAAATTGCAGTATTCCTAGCTTTAACTGCAACAATATTAGACCATAAAGACTGACGCCAAGTTACATCAACAGATTCAAATCCAACTTCCAATAACCAATTGAAAGCTGTCATCAAAGATATTGGTTTGTCGTATTGTTTATCATGATCCATAAAAAAATTCCATTGCTCTATATTAGCTCCTAACTTGAAAGAGGTATCCTTCCACTTCGAGACAAGCTTTTCATTTATATCTGAATTTGAACCACAAAAAATATCAGAATAAGAAAATAATCCATCAGATTTTAACCACTTATGAATGTTTAAAAATAATTTTTTTTGCTTAAACTATCTAAGTGATGAATAGTTATTTGTGACATAACAAAGTCAAATGTTTATTCGTTAAAATTTAGATTAGAAAAATCTTTCAGATGATAATGAATCTGATTGCTTTTTCTTGTCAGTTTAGACTTGGATAAATCGATCATTTCACTTTAAACATCAACAACATGAATTTTTGCCTTGGGATAACGATCTAAAATAGCTGAAGAAAGATTTCCGGTTCCACAACCCAAATCTAAAATACAAGGAGAATTGGTTTTGCAGGCTAAATTGTTTATAGTGATTTGAGTTAATTCATCGTACCAAGGAACCCATAGACGAATTAATTTGTCATACTGCATCGCGACTGAATCAAAAGCTTTCTTAACAGATACAGATTTAGACATTCTTTAATTTATTCCTATAAACTAGATAGTGGTAATATAGCAGCTATCCCTTCAACAATTAATAATGAATAATGAATAATTAATAATTACCGAAACAATTAAACAATTAAACAATTCAGGTTTAAAGCCTCCCCTTTCAAGGGGAAAAAAATAAACTTTTTCCTTTTAGTCAATCCTCTCCCTAAAAGGGAGAGGTAATTATCCATTATCCATTATCCATTATCCATTATTGAACTCTCCTTGAAAAGAAGAGGATTGACTAATCATGAAAATTTTTATTTATTGTCCCCTTAAAAGGGAAGGCTTTATAGCAATCGCCAAGGAGGTTAGGACACTGTTTCCAGAACTGATTTAATCATAAGAGAAAACTTCCTCTATTCTATGTCCTAATCGCCCTGACTGTTGCTATAAACCAAAATTTTTCGGTAAAGTGTGTCAAGTTTTCGGAAGAGTGAAAGGAGCTTAAATTCTGTTTTCTTAACTCACACAGATTTTACACTATAGCTGTCTTAATATCTCCTTAATAAACACTCTTTCAGGCTCTTAATTCCTAACTAAAATTCAAGCTCACAAACCAACGACCTTCTTGAGATTGATACAACTTCAGCGAACTACATAACTCCAAAAACTTAGGAAAATTTTTACTTGATTGAAACTGCTTAATAGCTTTTGTAATTGGTTGACCATATAACCGATGAAACTCACTGCCAAGATTAGAAAGAGAAACATAACTTTCCGAAGATTCAGCAGTTAAATTGCTCACAATTTTGACTAATACTTTTTCCATAGCTTCCTGGGAAATAATCTCAGAAGCATCTGTAATCTCAATATCTTTTTCAACCTGATTTGGGGGAGAATTCAATTTTTTTTTTCTGGTGTAAAAAGATGAAAAATACTCACATAAGTTTGAGATTTTTCCGATGGTTTATGAAGTGCAAAATAAGCTGGATAATTGATGAATATATGATTTGACTTTTGACTAGGAAAGTGGTTGGCAACTACATCTTTAAGATTCAACTTATAAGTTTCTTTATACAAAGCAGAAATTCTCGAAAACTTAATCCATGGTTGTCTAATTTTTGCTGTTTCTCCTCGAATTAATTCTTGTAACTGAATAATAAACTTATGAATAGTAGGAATATCTGGAAGCGACAAAGCATATATTTTTGATTCCCCAGTTTGACTATTTAAAACAGTAATTTGATTCTTATATTTCCGCACCTGATAGACAGTTAACCCATGAGATTGTAGAGTAGTACCAAGATGAGTTAATCCTCGGTCAGAAGAACAAACTAAAACTTCCTTAGCCTTGGGATAATTGAGAAAAATAGAAGAACCTACAGTTGCCATTTTTAAGTCAGCACTATCTTTTCCAGGAGGAACATGAATTAATTGATAACCACGTTGATGAAATTCTTCATCTTTTTTCCCCATACTCCGCCAGTTAGCAAAAGCCACCTTAATTTGAATCGGATAATTGCAGATATCTACAAGAATTTTTTCAGTTTCAGGATCGAGTGGTAAATTTTCTACATCTAAGAGTAAAATCGCAATTCCTGACTCTGCTAATTTCGTTCCATTTGTGGATAAATCGGAAACCAGACCATTAGTAATTTTATCTGATTTAGTTCCATTTGTGGATAAATCGGAAGCCAGACCGTTAGTAATTTTATCTGATGAAACTAGAGTTATTTCTGGATAAATATGCTTATCTATCTCAGCAATTAAAACATTATATTCAGCAGAATTAACAAACTCTGAAGTTAGAAGAATTTGGAGATAATTTTTGACTTTCTGTTTTAAAACATCTGGGTTATTAACATTATGAAGCCCTTTTGTCAACTTGTTAGTCAAAGTAGATTGATACTTGGGATAATGCCAAGGAATGCTTCTGTACTTTGGAGTTATCCATTCTGGATGTTGCTGTTGAATGGAAACAATAGTTTGGTAAATATAGTGGCTGATAGTGTTAATAGTATTGGAATTATTAGTTACTAGCAAACCAGAATTATCTGACATAGCCTATTGCCTAATTATGTTGGCTTGGATAAAGCATTTTGAGAACTATAGCAATCCTATTTTAAGTTGTAATATTTTCCTGGCATTCAGGAGTCAGGAGTCAGGAGTCAGGAGTCAGAATTTTAAGAGTTTTCAGCTCAAATTAACTATTAGAAAAATTGTTACAACCAATTTAGGATTACTACATATCATAGATAATACAAGAAAAGATGACATTGGACTATTTTTTATATTACTTTTGCTGAATATTACAGCTTTAAGCAGTTTTTTTATAGCCATACCAAAATAGGGACGTTCCATGGAACGTCCCTACAAAGTTTTGGTTGTGACGTGAGGTGAGCAATCTGAAAAATGCTGTATCAGGACTTACAAGGATTAAGCAAAATCTGGACAAACTAGATATATTCCTGAAATTTGGGACTGAACTATCCCAACTATTGGGACTTGCGTTTTAATAGGGAAAGAATGCCCAACCCGCCCAAGGCAAAGAGACCTAAGATGGAACTAGGTTCGGGGACGGATGACGTGGAACTGTCTTCCGGGACGAATGATGATGCAAAACCTAGGGTGACTGAAAGCCGATCACTTTGACCAACAGTGTTGCCCATTGTGGTATGAGTTAACAAGTTGCCGTCTATTGCATTCTCTACTGTGTTTAGATTTCCGTTATCTCCGAGAACCGTGAAGTCAACAACTTGGTTCGCAAACTCGGTCGAACCGTCGGCAAAATTCAATCTCATCTCGCTCAGGTTTAAGCCACCTCCAGCAGGTGCCCCGCGACCGTATACACCCTCAATTGTGACGTATTCTCCGTTAATATCCAAATTGCCAGAGCGATCGCTGTAGAATACATCGTAGAATTCTGTGCTTGCTCCTGAGAAGTCATAAGAACTGGAATTAAGTGTGGAAAGTTGATTTAAAAGCTGAGAGCTATCTATACTGAAGGTGTAGGCGCCAGGAAATGTACCGCCTGTCCTTTCAAAAAAGGTGATAGACTGTAAATCGGTAACTTTCCGAAGGGATAAAGCTTTAGCGTTTAAGGCTGACATTGCTGTTAGGGAGGTAATAATTATTGCCCCAGTAACAGTTTTTGATAATAGTTTTTTGGAAATCATTAAATAGTTTTCTTGTTGAGTAAATACACGGTTTTCTTGTTTTTGTATTATAACTGAAGTGTGGGAAGAAAGTCCGTTTTTATTAATGCAACTTGCCTATCTTCCAAACCCTGTACTCTTTAAACTCTCCATACTCCCCCACTCCCCCACTCCCCTACTCCCCCACTCCCCCACTCCCCCACTCCCCTACTCTCCTACTTTCATCCCTTCACCAGCTAACCATCCAGTTGTCCATGCGCTTTGAAAATTAAACCCCCCTGTAACTCCATCAATATCTAAAATTTCTCCTGCAAAATACAACCCTGGGCAACATCGACTTTCCATAGTTTTAAAATTAACTTCTTTCAAATTTACCCCACCACAAGTTACAAACTCTTCCTTAAAAACTCCTTTTCCTCGAATTTTATATGTACCTTGAGTCAATTCCAAAATTAACTTATTAATAGCCTTATTTGATAACTCCGCCCAACGTTTTTGAGAGTCAATATCCGCAGCAATAACTAAATGTTCCCATAAACGACGCGGTAGAGAAAACGGACAACTATTAACGATCGCCTTCTTTTCCAAACTTTTAAATTCTAATAACTTAGTTCTTATATCCTCTGGATTAATATCCGATAACCAATTAATTAATAAATCCGATTGATAATTATTTTCATAGAGAAATCTAGCACCCCAGGCAGATAACTTTAAACTTGCTGGCCCACTTAAACCCCAATGAGTCACCAACACAGGGCCAGTTTGTTTTAACTTAGCCTTCGGAAGTTGCAAACAGACATTCTCCACCGAAATACCTGCCAAATCTTGGAGACGGGAATCAGAAATATTGAAAGTAAATAGAGAAGGAACAGGAGGCACAACTTTATGGCCTAATTCTTTTGCCAAACGATGGCCAATAGAACTACTGCCAGTTGCTAGGAGTAAGCGATCGCACTCCAGAAATTCCCCCGATCTTAACTCGACTAGAAATAAATTTCGCCCTGCTTCTGTTGTATTGCATTTGACTGAAACCACTGCTGCACCTGTACGAATATTTACACCTTTAGACAAAGCAGTCTTAGTTAAACATTCAATTATTGTGGCAGAATCATCAGTAGTAGGAAACATCCGTCCATCAGCTTCAGTTTTTAACCGTACACCTCTAGCAGCGAACCATTCCACAGTATCGCGAGCTTGAAATCTAGTGAATGCACCCCGAAGTGCTTTGCTACCTCTGGGGTAGTTTTGGATAAATATTGCTGGATCAAAACAAGCGTGGGTGACATTACAACGTCCGCCTCCAGATATGCGCACTTTTGTCAGAGGTTGTCGCCCTGCTTCTAAAATGGTAACATTAGTGTTGGGGTTGCTACAGGAGTCGCTTGCTGCCAAAGCTCCAAAAAAACCGGCTGCTCCGCCGCCTATAACTACAATTTTAAGAGGTGGGAAAGACATTCTATATCTATTAAATAAATATCTCCAATAATAAAAACGGCGTTGCTTATGTGCGGGATGAATTAGTGGGAAGTGGGGAGGGGATCGGGAGTGTGGGAGGCGTTGAGCTGCTCACACGGATTATGCCACGGATATACGGATTAAGAGGTATGACAAAACCTAACAACAATCTAACAATCTTTAGATGTAGGTTGGGTTGAGCTGCTCACACGGATTATGCCACGGGTATACGGATTAAGAGGTATGACAAAACCTAACAACAATCTTTAGATTTAGGTTGGGTTGAGCTGCTCACACCGATTATGCCACGGATATACGGATTAAGAGGTATGACAAAACCTAACAACAATCTTTAGATTTAGGTTGGGTTGAGCTGCTCACAC
>NZ_JAAHHT010000039.1:0-21075 GCF_010672085.1 Okeania sp. SIO3I5 | reverse complement strand
ACAACAATCTTTAGATTTAGGTTGGGTTGAGCTGCTCACACCGATTATGCCACGGATATACGGATTAAGAGGTATGACAAAACCTAACAACAATCTTTAGATTTAGGTTGGGTTGAGCTGCTCACACGGATTATGCCACGGATATACGGATTAAAAGGTATGACAAAACCTAACAACAATCTTTAGATGTAGGTTGGGTTGAGCTGCTCACACGGATTATGCCACGGATATACGGATTAAGAGGTATGACAAAACCTAACAACAATCTTTAGATTTAGGTTGGGTTGAGCTGCTCACACCGATTATGCCACGGATATACGGATTAAGAGGTATGACAAAACCTAACAACAATCTTTAGATTTAGGTTGGGTTGAGCTGCTCACACCGATTATGCCACGGATATACGGATTAAGAGGTATGACAAAACCTAACAACAATCTTTAGATTTAGGTTGGGTTGAGCTGCTCACACGGATTATGCCACGGATATACGGATTAAAAGGTATGACAAAACCTAACAACAATCTTTCTCCTGTAGGGACGTTGCATAACAAAAATGCGTTTCATGTCGCGTAGCGAAACGTCCCTACACTACTCCTCTACTCCCTACTTCCTACTCTTCAACTGGTTCAAAGTCTTCTTTACCTACTCCACAAACTGGACAAACCCAATCATCGGGGATGTCTTCAAAGGGAGTTCCTGGATTTATACCGCCGTCTGGATCTCCTTGTGCTGGGTCATATATATATCCACAGACATTACATACATACTTTTTCATTTTAATTTGTTCCTCTCTAGGTAGTTCATCTGGATTTTACAAGTTTGTGGACTAGAGCTTCTACTACCTAATTGTAAAGTTTTATTAAGTTTTCCGGATTAGCTATAAAAGCAAAAGTAATCATAATTGGGGTTTGCCAAAAATTCTTTTGGTAAGGGGTAGGAGTCAGGAGATGGGGAAATGGGATGTATTGAGGTATTTTTCAATCAGGACTAACGCAAAACCACCATACTCTTGTAGGGGCGAACGGCCGTTCGCCCCTACAGATGGGCCGTTCGCCCCTACAGATGGTGTATAATTTCCTTTTTTGCGTAAGTCCTGTCAATGCTAGAAATTGTTACCTGAAATGAGCTTTGGTTATATAGCTAAGAAAGAATTGGTTAGGACATAGACTAATGACAAATCTTGGACTAGGAAATGTTTTACCCTCTGTTCCCTGTTCCCTGTTTCCTGTTCCCTGCGATAAGTTAAACAGGACTTACGCAAATTCTTAGATAATACGCTATCTGTAGAGGGCGAATGCCATTCGCCCCTACTAGATATGCTGGTTCTGCGTAAGTCCTGTTAAATAAATTTTTTAGAGGAAGTAACAAATGGAAAACGAACTCATTCCTAATGGAAATCATTTACTCGCCAGCGATAATGCTGAGACGATCGCTCTGTCTTCTGGAGAACTAGCTGATTATCCCGAAGGATTAGCAGCTCTTGGTGGCAATGATACAGTGACAGGATCTTCTGACTCAGAGGTAATCATGGGAAACCGGGACGATGATCATCTCAATGGTGGCGGTGGCAGCGACACTTTAATGGGAGGAAAAAACAATGACACAGTAGAAGGTGGTGATGGTAATGATTTAGTTCGTGGCGATCGCGAGAATGATGTTGTTAGAGGAGGAAATGATGCTGATACTTTATTTGGAGGAAAAAATAATGACGTTCTTTTTGGGGATGCCGGTAATGATGTTTTGTTTGGCGATCGCGACGATGATACTCTCATTGGAGGTTTAGGAGAAGATACTCTGAATGGAGGAGAGGGGAGCGATGTCTTTGTCTTGGAAACGGGTGCAGGTTTTGATGAAATAGCTGATTTTGAAAATGGCATCGATCTAATTCAGCTACCGGAAGGTTTCAGTTTTGGCGACATCAGTTTAGTAGACGATAACAATGGCACTGAGCAAAATACTCTAATTGTTGATACTCTCACTGGAGAAGCGATCGCTCAAGTCAATAATGTATCTGCGAGTAGTCTCAGCAGTGCCAATTTCTTATTTGAGGATGATTTCGATGAGGATGATTCTGATGAGGACGATTTCGATGAGGATGATTTGGATGAGGATGATTTGGATGAGGATGATTTGGATGAGGATGATTTGGATGAGGATGATTTGGATGAGGATGATTTGGATGAGGATGATTTGGATGAGGATGATTTGGATGAGGACGATTTCGATGAGGACGATTTGGATGAGGATGATTTCGATGAGGGTAATTCCGATATCGAAGCAAATAATCAAGATTTTATCGATCAAGTTATCGAACTTACCAACGAAGAGCGTACTCAGTTGGGTTTAGATCCCCTGACAGCAGATCCACTGTTAAATCAGGCAGCACAAACTCACACTGAGAATATGGCAGCGCTCGACTTTTTCGATCATACCGGATTAGATGGTTCCTCCGCAGGCGATCGTATTGAGGATACAGGATATGACTTTTTAGCTTGGGCAGAAAATATTGCTGCCGGACAACAGACACCGGAAGCAGTAGTAGAAGCGTGGATGGGTAGCGACGGACATCGTGCCAACATTCTGAATCCAGATTTGGAAGAAATTGGTGTTGGTTACTATTTCTTGGAGGATGATACTGGTAGCGTTAACGCTAATCATTATTGGACGCAGGTTTTTGGTACCCCTTTTGAAAGTTAGCTAGTCAGGAGTTAGGAGTCAGGAGTCATATCAAATCCAGATAATTACTATACCTATAGTCATTGCGACTGGAACGGAGTGGAAGGAAGCAATCTCAGGGGCGCACGGAGATTGCTTTCCTACGGAATGCTCCGCAAACGCTGCCGCTCGCAATGACGACTATTCAATCGGATTCTACATCAAGAGTCGGGAGATTCAGAAATAGAAAAGGTATTTACAGAATCGGACTCGACTCCCTATTCCCTGGGGTATTAATAATTGATTTTTTTGTCCACTTGACAGGGGAAAATGGAAAAGTTAGTATATTTACAGTTAAGAACCTCGAGAAATAAATAGTAATAAGTTTTTGGTCATTTCTTGGTTATTAAGGGTGGCTAAAGGGTAGTTTTCCATCTTTGCATGGTACCCCAGCCTCTTGCAGAGGAGCTGCGCTAACGACGCACCTCAGAGAATCGCTGAAACCCTGATTATTTCGTTGAACTGCGTCGATGCCATGCCAGGAGCGGGTTTGAGGCTCGTCATTTTGGCAAAATTAGCTTTGTTGATGAGAAAATCAAAGGGGTTGGTATTTTTGGGTATCTGAAACCCTTGCTATGTCTAGCTTCTAGATCGTAGCTCTCTGGAAACCCTAATCCCTATTTAGGGATTGAAACTAGTGTTTTGTAATCACCTGTTAGGTGATTACGGAGTCTCTGGAAACCCTAATCCCTATTTAGGGATTGAAACATTTCATTGAGGTTGGTGGGTCTCCAGTTCTCAAAAACGAAGTACTCTGGAAACCCTAATCCCTATTTAGGGATTGAAACTTCGTTCCGAATTTAATAATTTTGACAATTCTTCCTCTGGAAACCCTAATCCCTATTTAGGGATTGAAACTCTAAGCCACTCTAGGATAGAGCTAGAATCAATTTCCCTCTGGAAACCCTAATCCCTATTTAGGGATTGAAACCCCTGGAGAGTTGGAGCAACTGGGACAGCCACCTAACTCTGGAAACCCTAATCCCTATTTAGGGATTGAAACAAAAGAGCTAAGATAACCAAGCATAATATGAGGGCAATCTCTGGAAACCCTAATCCCTATTTAGGGATTGAAACTTGGTACACAAAGAAACTCAATATTTGGTCTGAGTTTCTTTCTCTGGAAACCCTAATCCCTATTTAGGGATTGAAACAGTTTCATAATGATTTAAGTCCTTAGATACTGTGACTCTGGAAACCCTAATCCCTATTTAGGGATTGAAACTTCGCGTTGTCTTTATATATGAAGACTCTTCTAGGCTCTGGAAACCCTAATCCCTATTTAGGGATTGAAACACTATAGTTTTATAAACGGAAAGTCGTTTTCCAATACTCTGGAAACCCTAATCCCTATTTAGGGATTGAAACAATAATCTTACCATCTTTATTGCCTCTTTTTTTGGCTCTGGAAACCCTAATCCCTATTTAGGGATTGAAACAGCCAGTTAGGATAACAAAAGGAGCTAGCTTCTACTCTGGAAACCCTAATCCCTATTTAGGGATTGAAACAGGATCACCTTTGAAAATCCACCCCCCTACAAATCTCTGGAAACCCTAATCCCTATTTAGGGATTGAAACACCATATCCACTTCTTTTTTTCTCATTCTCTGCATCACTCTGGAAACCCTAATCCCTATTTAGGGATTGAAACACAAAGAGCAAGAAAAATGCTACGACAAAAAGACTAACTCTGGAAACCCTAATCCCTATTTAGGGATTGAAACGCTACAGTAACCCAAGAAGCTAGTAAAACAATAACGATAGACTCTGGAAACCCTAATCCCTATTTAGGGATTGAAACGTTTTTTCTTCTTTTTCTTTGCATTGATCATTGCTAGTCTCTGGAAACCCTAATCCCTATTTGAAGAAGAGGTAATAATTAATTATTAATTGTTAATTATTAATTATTAATTATTGAAAAACCCTAATCCCTATTTAGGGATTGAAACAATCTCGGGATACCACTCTAGGGAGGTATCTAAATGCACTCTGGAAACCCTAATCCCTATTTAGGGATTGAAACCTTCAGCTCCCCCTTGGATGAAAGAGCCGGAGGGATCGTCTCTGGAAACCCTAATCCCTATTTAGGGATTGAAACTCTTGAAGCGGTGCGTTACGCTTTCCTGCGGAATGCTGCGCAAACGCTAACGCACCCTACTGGACTACTAATTATCGAAAAACCCTAATCCCTATTTTAAGAAGAAGTAATTATTAATTATTCATTATTAATTATTAATTGTTGAACAAACCTCTACTATTCCTATGGAAACCTTTTCCGTACATTAATGCTAATAAAAAATAGGTAAAGGAGAGATTAGCGATCGCGCAACATCCCCTCAAACAGATCCCATAGATACCAAATAAATTCTTTAACCACAAAGCCAGAATTTTATAACACCACAAAAAACATAGCACTTCTTGAGTCTATGAGGTACAACTTTATATCCCCTTGGAAAGAGAGGAGCCTTCAAAGTCCCCCTTTCAAAGGGGGATTTAGGGGGATTATAAACGTGCCTGATAACTGTGGAAATTGCTTATTAACTTAAGCTAAATACTGAATGCCGATCGCTAATAGCTATGATATAATTTAGAATCAAAAAACTCGATAAATATCAATGGCATTAGCACCTTTACTTCCGATTTTACATCCAATATTAAAGTCAGTTTTTCCCACTTGTTTATGGCAAGGAAACACAAAAAACCCAGAAATTGCTCTTACCTTCGATGATGGGCCTCACCCAGAATATACACTTCAATTATTAGAAGTTTTAGATAAATATCAGATTAAAGCAAACTTTTTTTTATTAGGAATATGTGTAGATCATTATCCAGAAATAACCAAAGCAATATATGAAAAAGGTCATTGGATTTGTTTGCATGGCTACGAACATATTTCATTTCCTCAACTGACTCCTATTCAACTTAAATCTAGTTTAGAAAAAACGCAATTTTCTATTAATAAAGCCTGTGGATTAGCAACAAAATCAATTTGTGATGTGCGTCCTCCTTATGGCATAGCTATACCTCAAACTCTCAAATTATTAGAAGAATGGAAATATCGAACAACTATGTGGAGTGTAGTACCCGTAGATTGGGTCAGACCAGGAATTTCAGTAGTAGTTAATCGAGTAGTTCAGCAAACCTCTAATGGTTCAATTATTGTGTTGCATGATGGATGTTCTGGCGGTCAGGATGTGGCAAAAAGTGCTGCAGAAATAATTCCGATTTTAGTAGAAAAAAATTATGAGTTTATTACTATAGATAAAATGTGGGAAAACAATTAATAATTAATAATTAATAATTGAAGGGCTAAAATCAGAAATTGTTCATCTGTAGTCAAGGGTTTCCTGTCTCAGAGATTACTTTTAATATCAAATCCGCTGGCATATAAAATGATTTGTGAAATAGGACTTACGCAAATTCTTAGACAATACGTTATCTATAGGGGGCGAATGGCATTTGCTAGATATGGGCGAATGCCATTCGCCCCTACGAGATATGGCGGTTCTGTGTAAGTCCTGGTGAGAAAAAAAACTGTAGGGGTTTGGTCTCCAAATCCCTTTGCGCTTCGGTTTGAAGACCAAACCCCTACAATAAAATCTTACAACCTAAAAATTGCTATATTTAATAAGAGGCTTGATTTTTGGGTCAGAGATTATAGCACTACGCAAATAGGTTAGGACGTTTATAAATTCTCAAACTCAGTCAGGGATTACTTTTGAATTTTGAATTTTGAATTTTGAATTGCGCGTAGCGCTATACTTTTGAATTTTGACTTAATTTGGTGGAGGAATATTGATGATTAAAATTTATAAGTGGCATCCTATAATTGCTTTAGTCGTAGCTTTTAGTACCATAATTACCCCGGAATTATTTAACCGCAAAAAAATCCCATCAGCACTTGCGGAAACAACTTTACAAGACATTGAAAATCATTTTGCTCGAAGTTGTATTAATAGTTTATTAGACAAAAAAATAATATTTGGCGACGATAAAAATCCAACTTTTCGTCCGAATGCGCCTGTAACTAGAGCGGAATTTGCTGCAATGATTACTAAGGCTTTTCCAGATACAAAACTTGTGCGGAATTCGATGAATTTTGTAGATATTCCTCAAAATTATTGGGCTTATAATGCCATTCAAAAATCTTATGAAATGGGTTTTCTATCGGCATATATTGGTAAGGCTTTTAATCCTACTCTCAAGATTACACGCTCGCAAGTTTTAACTGCTTTAAGTGGAGGATTAAATTATCAAACAAGTACATCTTCAGCACAGAATTTAAACCAAATTTTTGATGATGCAGAAGCAATTCCTGAAGAGGCAAAAAAGGCTATTGCAGCAGCAACAGAAAAAGGTATTGTTGTTAATTATCCAAATGTTAGACGGCTGAATCCGAATAGAGATGCGACACGCTCAGATGTAGCTACTTTTATCTGTCAAGCTATTGCTAATAATCAAAAAAATAAGGATTCAGTAATTGCTCAAGTTCCCGCAGAATACGTTGCAAATTTTTATCAAAATAATCGCTCGACAACCACGGCAACCGTACCGAAAAAGACGACAGAAATAACAAGAACCAGAGAAAATCCTAACTCAGAAAATCCCGAAGCAACTTCTACAGAAAGTACAAATTCACAAAGCACTACAGAAATAACAAGAACTAGAGAAAATCGTAATTCAGAAAATTCCGAAGCAACTCCTACAGAAAATACAAATTCACAAAGCACTACAGAAATAACAAGAAGCAGAGAAAATCCTAACTCAGAAAATCCCGAAGTAACTCCCACAGAAAATACAAATCCACCTGGAATGGTAGAAAGATTTAGTAATGGTAATGTACAGGCAGAAATTATTTACGAACAAGCAAATAATACAGATTTAGTCAGCGATCTACGTCTGAAAATTATCAGGAGTGGAGAAATGATGTTCAACGAACCAGTACGAGTCAAATCTTTGGCAGGTGAATCTAACAGTACAATGGCAGTATTAGCAGGTAGATTTGTCAAAGTACAATTATTAGATTTAGACGGCAACGGAGAATCAGAAGTATTAGTAGATTTATTCACAATAAATAATAATAATGTTCCCTTGGCAGGCGGTACTTATTCCTTGATTTATCGTTATGAACCACTGCAAAAAAAATATACTATGGTGCGGCATTACTGGGGAAATGTTAATTATCGACTCAAAGATTTAGATAATGATAATATTCTAGAATTTCAAAGTGTTGATACTAGATTTGCCAATGTATTTTCTAATGCAAATGATTCAGTATTTCCCATCCGCATCTGGCAGTATCGTCAAGGAAAAATATTAGATGTAACTAACAAATATCCAGCCCAAATAAATACCAGCGCTTCAGAAATTTGGCTAGAATTTTACAGACGTTCAAATCAAAATCAAAATGTCAAAGGAATTTTAGCTGCTTACCTGGCAAATAAATATATGTTAGGAGAAAAAGAAGATGGTTGGAGATTAATAGAAAAAGTATATAAAGACAGCGATCGCGCCGAATATTTTGCTAATTTACGTCAATTTTTGACAGACAAAGGTTACGATTCAAACCAACAAATTACAGCTAATGTAACTCTGCCAGAAAATTCCACTACAGAAAGTCAAGAAACCGTTTCTTTTGCAACTAATGAAACCTCACAACAAGCAACAACAGAAAATACAGAAAATACCGAAAGACAAATAACACCACCGCCCCAAAGTTCTTATGCAACACGAACAATAGCAGCAAACCCTGAAACAGCATTACCAGAAATTGAGATTTCGCCAAACTCAGAACCAGAAACACAGACAGATATTAGTAGCGATATTGTGCTTGCACCCAGATTAGTTCGTTCCCTATCTAATCAGCAACCAGACTCCGCTTTTTCCGTCACCATGAGTTTTGATGGCGAAATATTAGCAAGTAGCAGAGGAAAAGATATTCTCTTGTGGAACTTAGAAACTGGCAAACTACTAAATACGTTATCAAGTCATACCGCAAATGTACGCTCCGTAGCAATCAGTCCAGATGGCAGAACCTTAGCAAGTGGGAGTGGAGATGGTACAGTAAAATTGTGGGATATTCCAACAGGAGAAATGCTCACCAGTTTTTTCCATTCAGGGGTAGTGACTGCTGTCGGTTTCACTGCAGATAGCAGAGGAGTAGTAGGAGTTAGTAGCGATCGCGGCATGAAATTGTGGAATATTTACACAGGGGAATTACTACATACAATGAATGGTAGTCAACCTATTGCTTTTGGTGCTGACGGTTTGCGGATGGCAGCAAGTGGGGGAACCAGATATATCCGACTCTGGAATGTCGCTCAAGGGCAACTTTTGAAAAATCTGTCCATACCCAATACAAATAATAATCAAGGGATAGAGGCGATCGCTTTCAGTCAGGATGGGCAAACTATTGCTCATGTGATGCGCGGAGAAAATCAGATTTTAGTCTGGGATGTCGAGACTTGGGAAGTGCGTCATACTTTGGAAAAACATTCTGAGGCAGTTAAGGCGATCGCTATTAGTCCTGATGGGAAAATTCTTGCTAGTAGTAGTGAGGATGGAAAGATTAATTTGTGGGATGTTGGCAGTGGAAAATTGTTGAGGAGTATCAAAGGTTATGGTGCAATGGTTTTTAGTCCTGATAGTCAGCAACTTGTAAGTGTAGGGGAGGATGATATGATTCAGCTTTGGCAGATTTATGGAGAGGCGATCGAGCAATAACTCATTTGACTCTGAATTACTTCCTATTTCTTAGCTTAACAAAAAGACTTTTTCAGTAATACCAATTTGATAAATGTTTGTTATAAATAGTAGAGACGTTCCAATGGAACCTCCCTACAGAAGGAAAAAGTAGTAAACATTAAAAAAAAAGGGAGAAAAGATAGATAGAACTATCTACAATAAACTACAATAAATTGGAGCAGCTATTTCAGCAAATCCAATTAACATCTACCTTTTTAAGGTTTTATTTACAGATACCCTCTAAATAGATAAAAACCATGATATTTATTAGTCCGAAAACTGGTTTTGCCTTCAAAAGAATTTTTGGCTCCACTGAGAATAAAGATATTTTAATTAGTTTCTTGAGCGCTCTGATATATGATAGTGAGCCTATCATTCAAGATTTAGAAATAGTTGACCCCTATAATCCTGGAGATACAATTAGTTTAAAAGATAGTTATCTAGATGTTAAAGCTATTTTAAATGATGGCTCAAATGTAATTATTGAGATGCAAGTTTTAGATGTACCTGCATTTGAAAAGCGAGTAATTTTTAATCTTACTAAAGCTTATGGAAATCAATTAAAGACTGGGGAAGGATATCGAAAACTCAGACAAGTAATTGCTTTAACGATTACAGATTTTAAAATGTTTGAAGAAACAGAAGATTATATTAGTCAATTTGTTTTTATGGAGAAAGATAAATTATTCAATTATAGAGACCAAGAATTACAAATGATATTTGTAGAATTACCCAAGTTTCAGAAAAAATTGGAGGATTTAGAAACCATATCTGATAAATGGATTTATTTTATGAAAGAAGCTCCAAATTTAGAAGTAATTCCTACTTCTTTAGCAGAAATATAAGAAATAGAAAAAGCTTTACATCTTGCTAATCAAGCAAATCTATCGAGAAAAGAATTAGAAGAATTACATAAACGAGAAGTATTTATAGAAGACCGTAGAGGTGAAGTTATTTTTGCTAGAGAAGAGGGAAGACAAGAAGGGTTAGAAATTGGGATGCAGAGGTTAACATTAGGTCTATTGGAGAGAAAATTTTCAGGAGAAATCACTGAAAGTATTCGAGAAAATATTCAACAATTATCTATGGAAAAGTTGGAAGATTTAGGAGGAGCAATTTTAAGTTTCAACAGCTTGGAAGATTTGTCTAATTGGTTAGCAGAATTATAGAGCTGATGAAATTTGCTGGATGCAACGTCCCTACAGGTTGATCATTATTAGGACTTACGCAAAGAAACCCGGTTTCTACGATAAATTGTTGTTTTTGACAATAAACATCTACGAGAAACCGGGTTTCTGGGTTCGCATGGCTTTAGTCCTGATTATGTAACACAGGCATCTTGCTTGTCGAACTTACTACCCCACTATCCATCAAATCTGTTGTAATGTAAAATAGAACAGTACATTTATATCAAATATATCAAAATATTATGGCCGTAGATATCAATGCCTTTTATCGGGCAATAAACCCTAGAGTTCCTCTGTTTATAGACAATCCAGAAGACAAAAAATACTATATTAACTTTTCTCCCGTACGTGGGGAACAGGTGATTAAGAATCTGAAGGATACTATTACTCGTTGGTCTGTAGGTCAACCTACCTGTCAATTATTTACCGGACATATTGGTTGTGGTAAGTCTACGGAACTCTTGCGACTCAAGCAGGAGTTGGAAACGGAGGGTTATCACGTTGTTTATTTTGAATCTGAAAAAAATCTGGAAATGGTAGACGTGGATATTAGCGACATTATGTTGGCTATTGCCCAAAAAGTAAGTGAAAGTTTGGAGAAGCTAGAAAAGCTAAACTTGGAGGAGCCAAAGGGACTAAAAGGTCTACTTCAGGGGGTTACTAAATTACTCCAGACGGAAATTGGAGTTTCGGCAGAAGGGAATATTCCTGGCGTCGGTAAGGCGTCAGTTAGCACTGAGGGTTCACTTTCGCTAGAGGTACCTGGGGGTCAATTTAAGGTTGATGAAAAAGGGTTAGAGTTTGTGGCTTTAGGTATTGGTAAAATTTCTGCCCAGGCAAAGGGGAGTCCTGAACTCCGCAGCAAACTGAGGGACTATCTAGGACCGCGCACTCCTGGAATTATTGAGATGATTAATAAAGAATTGCTCGAACCTGCTGAGAAAAAATTGAAAGAGTATGGTAAAAAGGGGTTAGTCGTGATTACTGATAGTCTTGATAGAGTTGATAGTTCTCCTAAACCCTGGGGCAGAAATCAGCAGGAATATTTGTTTGTAGACCGAGGGGAGCAACTAACAAGCCTTCAGTGTCATGTGATTTATACTCTACCTCTAGCACTACGTTTTTCTAATGACTACGCCACTTTAACTCAAAAATTAAACACTCCTGAGATATTGCCAATGGTAGCGACACAGTTACGGGATGGCAGCGAATGTGCCCATGGAATGGAGTTAATGCGACAGTTGGTGTTAGCTAGGGCGTTTCCAGAATTAGAAGCACAGGAAAGGTTGGCAAGGCTAGAGGAAGTGTTTGATAGTCAGGAAACTTTAGACTATTTATGTCGGATAAGTGGTGGTCATGTGAGGAATATGCTGCGAATGGTAATTGATGCTATTAAAAAGGAGGATAGCCTACCTATTTCTCGTGCGACTGTTGACAAGGTAGTGAGAAACTATTGCAAAGAACAACTTTTAGCTGTAGACGATAACGAGTGGGAGCTATTACGGTGGGTGGTTCAAACAAACAAAGTAACGGGAGATGACGGGTATCAAACTTTAATCCGGAGTATGTTTGTTTATGAGTATGAATACGACGAGGACTCCTGGTTTGATATTAATCCTCTTTTAAAAAATGCACCGGAACTGAATATTACTTAATAGTAAGTATATTGTATGCAATGTCCTTAAGATAGTAGATAGTAGGGAGTTAATAATTTATGTCTAGCAATAGTAATGAAGAGTTGCGTAAGTTAGTTGAAGCAATGAAGATGTCTCAAGGAAGATACTCGCCATTTTTAGCTCGTTATAGTTATGTAAATCAGCGCGATCGCTTAATGGAAGAACTTGGAGCATCTTTTCCTGGTGTATTGGCAGAGTTGCCGTTGGATGAGTCTGTGAGGAAAATTTATGGAACTATCGGAGCATATTTAAGAGACAAACAGCCAGATGCTCTAATGGTTTGGGGTTGGGAGTCCTTGAGAGATATTGATAAATTGTTACACGCAATGGGGAACGTGCGGGAAGAGTTTAGAAAGCATTGCCCTTTGCCGATAGTTTTTTGGCTGGATGGGAAGATTTCCCGGAAATTTATGAGATTGATTCCAGATTTTTACAATTGGATGAGTCTGACTGTATTTGAACCTACCGACGATGATTTAATAAATTTTATTCAGCAGACGTGTGAGAGTGTTTATCAGAAAGTATTAGAAAGTGGGGGAGGAATATTCTTAGATTATGCTGACCTGGGTTTGGCAGAGTCAACTTATCAAGATTTGATGAGCGCTCGGCAGGAATTGGCAAATAAAGGAATCAGCTTAGAGCCAGAATTAGAAGCAAGTCTGGAATTTGTCTTAGGTAGAGTGGCAGATAATTCCGAGGAAACAGCACGGGAGCATTATCAACGCAGTCTCGAACTTTGGCAACAACTTAACAACCCGTTGCGAGTGGCTCACACTTATTATTATCTGGGTTTATGGTGGCGGAGTTATGCTGTTAGAGATAGAGCAGAAAAAGATATGGCTTGTCAGAAAGCTTGCTCTTATTTTCAGCAGTCAGTAGAAGGCTTTGAGACAGTTAATCGTCTAGACTTAGTTGCTAAGTTTATCAATGCCTGGGGAGAGGTTTTGCAGACTTTGGAACGTTGGGATGAGTTGCAGACTGTTGCGAATAGGGCAATAGAAGTTTTAGATCCCCCCCATCCCCCCTTACCAAGGGGGGATTTGGATACCTTGGAGTCTTCTTCCTCCCCCCTTGAGAAGGGGGGAATGAGGGGGGATCGCCTAACATCATTTAAACTAGCTCGCGCTTATGATTTTTTAGCTGAATTTGAACTAGCCAAAAGTAACTATAAACAAGCCCAAAATTTTGCTCAAACTGCTAGAGAAATTTGCAATAAAAGCTTAAATGCTCTATATCCTCCAATTTCAGAAAAAGACAAAAGAATTTTTGATTGGGAAAAATATTCTCGTCTGGGTAGATATTTATTTTCTTTAGCAAAAGCTGAAAAAGGTTTAGGTAACATTCAATCAACAATAGACAAATTTGAACAAGCTAAAAATACAACTAAACCCAAATACAACCCTGAATTTTACATTGATATTCTCACAGAATTACGAGAAATTTATTACCAACAAGAAGAATATATCAAAGCTTTTGAATTAAAGCAAGAAAAACAAAAAATAGAACAACAATTTGGGTTTATAGCTTTTATTGGTGCTAATAGTTTGAGAGATATAAAAAAAAATATTAATCCGGCTTTACCTAAGTCTAAACAAGGAATTAATCAAGAAATTACAGCATCCGGACGACAATACGATGTAGACAAATTGCTAGAAAGGATTAGTCGCCCTGACTATAAATTAATCATTATGCATGGGCAATCAGGAGTAGGGAAAAGTTCTATTTTGCAAGCTGGATTAATTCCAGCTTTAGAACAAAAAAAATCAATTGATACTCGTGATATAGTGGTAGTTTTGCAGCAAGTTTATGTTAATTGGATTTCCAAACTGGGAGAACTTTTAGCCGATAAATTACAAAAAAATCAAAAGTTAGCTGTTAGTTCAGAGAATCTAAATTCTACAGAGGGAATTTTTGCTCAGTTACAAAATAATAATGAATCAAATCTAGTGACAGTAATTATTTTAGATCAATTTGAGGAATTTTTCTTTGCTAATAGCGAACCAAAGGATAAACTAGAATTTGCTCAGTTTCTTCAAAATTGTTTGGAAATACCTTTTGTGAAAATTGTTTTATCATTGCGAGAAGATTATATTCATAATTTCTTAGAGTTTAAGCGTTTTGGTGATTTAGAAGTAATTAATAAAGACATTTTAAGTAAAAATATTCTCTATGACTTAGGCAATTTTTCCCAGTCACAAGCAAAGTCGGTTATTCAAGAGCTAACAAAAAAATCACAGTTTAAAATAGATTTAGAGCTGACAAAAAAATTGGTTGAAGACTTGGTAGTGGGGTTGGGAGAAATCCGTCCAATTGAGTTACAAATCGTCGGGGCACAAATTGAGAGAGAGAACATTACGACTTTGGAAAAATATCAAAAATTAGGAAATAATCCTAAAGCAAAGTTGGTGCATAAATATTTAGAATCAGTAGTGAGAGACTGTGGGGAAGAGAATAAACAATTGGCTTGGTTGGTATTGTGGTTGTTGACCGATGAAAATAATATTCGACTCCTAAAAACCAAAGCTGAGTTGATGAAAGAAAGTGGATTGAATATGGAGAAGTTAGAGTTAATGTTAAAGATTTTTGTTGGTTCGGGGTTAGTGTTATGGTTGCCAGAAAAAGCAGCAGAGCGTTATCAGTTAATACATGATTATTGGGTTGAGTTTATTAGGGAAGGGAAAATAGAAGAGGAAAAGAAACAGAAAACACTACAGGAAAAAAAACAAAAACGGGAAAAACAACAGAGGATTCAGAAGTCGATAGTCAGACGTTCTGTTGCTGCCACATTAGTGATAGCAATCTTGGCGGGGATAATGACAATGAAAACTAGACTAGAAAAAAAGCAAGAAATTATTTCTGAGGCTGACAAAATTATTTCTGAGGTTAATGAATCTAACTCGGCTAATACAATCGATTACCTGATAAGAGCCATGAAAGTTAAGCAAAAACAAACAGATGGTAGATTTCAGGCAACTGGTGAAGCTAGTAAGATTACAGATGCCGTCCGAACCGCAGTTTACAACCCCAAAAAGTTTAGAGAATCAAATCGTCTTCAAGGGCATGAGGATTTGGTCTGGAGTGTCGCCTTTAGCCCTGATGGAGAGACTATTGCCTCTGCTAGTTATGACAAGACAGTGAAGTTGTGGAACCGTCAGGGGAAATTATTGCAGACTCTAACCGGGCATAAGAATCATGTCTGGAGTGTCACCTTTAGCCCTGATGGAGAGATTATTGCCTCTGCAAGTGGTGACAAGACAGTGAAGTTGTGGAACCTTCAGGGACAATTGTTGGAGACTTTAACTGAGCATAAGAATGATGTCAGGAGTGTTGCCTTTAGCCCTGATGGGGAGATTATTGCTTCTGCAAGTGAAGACAATACAGTGAAGTTGTGGAACCGTCAGGGACAGTTGTTGCTTCCTATAAAAGACGATAAGAGTAATTTCAGGGGTGTCACCTTTAGCCCTGATGGAGAGATTATTGCTTCTGCAAGTAAAGACAATACAGTGAAGTTGTGGAACCTTCAGGGGAAAGAGTTGCAGACTCTAACTGGGCATGAGGATAGTGTCAACAGTGTAGCATTTAGTCCAGATGGAAAGATGATTGCAACTGCAAGTGTTGACAATACAGCAAAGTTGTGGAACCTCCAGGGAGAATTGTTGCAGACTCTAAAGGGCCATAAGAATAGAGTCTATGGTGTAGCATTTAGTCCGGCTGGAAAGATGATTGCAACTGCAAGTCTTGACAATACAGTAAAATTGTGGAACCTTCATGGAAAATTGTTGCAGACTCTAACTGGGCATGAGGATTCAGTCTATGGTGTAGCATTTAGTCCAGATGGAAAGATGATTGCAACTGCAAGTGCTGACAAAACGGTGAAATTGTGGAAGCGTCAGACGAAATTATTGCAGACTCTAAAAGGCCATGAGAATTCTGTCTGGGGTGTAGCATTTAGTCCGGATATCAAGATGATTGCAACCGCAAGTGGTGACAATACAGCGAAGTTCTGGAACCTTCAGGGGAAAGAGTTGCAGACTCTAACTGGGCATAAAAGGTGGATCAATAGTGTAGCATTTAGTCCGGATGGAAAGATGATTGCAACTGCAAGTGGTGACAAAATAGTGAAGTTGTGGAACCTTCAGGGGAAAGAGTTGAAGACTCTAACTGGGCATCAAAATTGGGTCTGGGATTTAGCATTTAGTCCGGATGGAAAGATGATCGCAACTGCAAGTGTTGACAATACAGTGAAATTGTGGAACCTTCAGGGGAAAGAGTTACAGACTCTAACTGGGCATGAGAAGCCGGTCTGGGGTGTAGCATTTAGTCCGGATGGAAAGATGATTGCTTCTACAAGTGTTGACAATACAGTGAAGTTGTGGAACCTTCAGGGGAAATTATTGCAGACTCTAACTGGCCATGAGGATTGGGTCTGGGGCGTAGCATTTAGTCCGGATGGAAAGATGATTGCTTCTACAAGTGCTGACAATACAGTGAAGTTATGGAACCTTCAGGGGAAAGAGTTACAGACTCTAACTGGGCATGAGAAGTCGGTCAGGGGCGTAGCATTTAGTCCGGATGGAAATATAATTGCAACTGCAAGTGTTGACAAGACAGTGAAACTGTGGAACCTTCAGGGGAAATTATTGCAGACTCTAACTGGGCATGAGAACTTGGTCAGGGACGTAGCATTTAGTCCGGATGGAAATATAATTGCAACTGCAAGTGCTGACAAAACCGTGAAATTATGGAAAGACTGGCAGATAGAAAATTTAACTGAACGTGGTTGCGAATTGTTAAATGATTACCTCATTTCCCGTCCCCAAGAGTTAGAGGAACTCAGGATTTGTCACATTGTAGTAGCCCGTAGTTTAGTAATACAGGGAGAGAATTTATTAAGGAAAAGCAAGGGGGAAGAAGAAAAACTTGAGGTAGCATTTACTGAATTCAACAAAGCACTTCAATTGAACCCGGATCTCAAACTCAACCAAAATTTATCAGCTTTGGCAGAATCACTAGCGGAGGCAGAAAAACTGATGGGGGAAGGAACAAAATTAGCAAGAGAAGGAAAAATTGAGGAAGCAATAGAAAAGTATCAACGAGCAAAAGAACTTGATCAAGAGGCATTCATGCCTACTTTGCAAAATATTGACCCAGAAGCTCAAGCTAAATCTGAGGCCGTAGATGCAGCAAACGAATTTTGGGCTGAAGGAATTAAGCTTGTCGAGGAGGGAAAAGTTCAGGAAGCGATCGCCTCCTACCAAGAAGCAGAAAAAATCGACCCCACTCAAATTTCTGCTTGCAATTGGGATTACCTTTGTTGGTATGGCAGTCTTTACAAACAAGCTGCTGATGTAATGTTTGCTTGTGAAAAAGCAGTCGCCCTTAGCCCTAAAGATGGCGGTATTATTGACAGTCGTGGACTTGCTAGGGCATTAACAGGGGATATTGAAGGAGCGCTCGCAGATTTTCAGGTATTTGTAGAATGGACTGATGATGAGGAAAACAAAGCAAAACGGCAACAATGGATAAAAGCACTCCAGGCAGGGGAAAACCCATTCACTGATGAGGTGTTGAAGGAGTTGAGGGATTAGGCATCTACTTGCACATCTACAGGCATCCATTATAAAATAGAGAAGTACGTTTATATCACGGTTGGCAAAAGTTACGGAAATATTTGATAGTGAGGAAACCTTAGACTATTTATGTCATATTAGTGGAGGTCATGTCAGAGATGTACTCCGAATACTTAATGACGATCGAGGATCTTGGTTTGATATTAATCCTATATTAAAAGATAATTCCCTAGAGTAGTAAGCGTAGGTTGGGTTGAGGAACGAAACCCAACATTCTGTTACCATTAGTTAATAAATAATCCAAAATTTATGTCTAGCAACTTAGAAACTAACAATCAAAAACCATTACGGAAATTACTTCGAGGCATGAAAATGTCTCAAGGCAACTTTCGGTTATTTTTAGCCTGCTGCAATAACCTCAGTCAACGCCAACGCCTAATTCAACAACTCCAGTCATCTTTTTCTGGAAATTTAGCAGAATTGGAGTTAGATGAGTCAGTCAGAGAACTTTATGGAACTATCTATCAACATTTAGGAGACCAACAACCAGATGCGCTCATAATTTGGGGTTTGGAGTCGATAGCGGATATTGATAAGTTGCTTTTATCAATGGGGTTGGTGCGGGAGGAGTTTAGGAAAAATTTTCCCTTTCCCATAATTTTATGGATAGATGCAGAGATTTCCCGGAAGTTTATTCGCTTAATTCCTGATTTTGAAAGTTGGGCAAGTGTGACTGTGTTTGAACCTGCTACTGATGAATTAATTGATTCTGTTCAGCAGACAAGTGAGAGTGGCGATCGGAAAGTTTTAGAAAGTAGGGCAGGAACGTCTTTAGATTATGTTGAACAGGGTTTGGTAGACTTTACTTATCAATTTTCAAGTCTTTGCCTTCAGCTATAGGTACTGAAAACTGAAATGACAGGCATCTATGTTTATCAGGACTTACGCAAATTCTTAGACAATACCCTATCTCTAGGGGGCGAATGCCATTCGCCCCTACATAAGGTGTATGGTTTCATATTTTGCGTAAGTCCTGCTATTCTTTCTTTCTGTTCCGTGTTCCCTATTCCCTGCTATAAAATAGAAAAGTACATTTATATAAAATATTATGACCATAAATGTCAAAGCCTTCTTTCAGGCAACAAACCCTGGTAAAGCACTGTTCAAAGATAACCAGGAAATTGAGCAAAAATACTATATTGACTTCTCCTCAGTACGGGGGGGACAAATAATTGAAGACCTCAAGGACAATATTGCTATGTGGTCTCCGGACGAACCAACCTGCCAACTATTCACCGGACATATCGGTTGTGGTAAATCTACCGAACTCTGGCGACTCAAACAACAATTAGAAGCAGAAGATTTTCACGTTATCTATTTCGAGTCAGACAAAGACCTAGAAATGGGGGATATAGATGTCAGTGATATTCTTCTAACTATGGCCCGACAAGTCAGCGAAAGTTTGGACACATTAGAAAAGGTTAAATTAGAGGAGCCAAAAGGATTAAAAGGTATACTTGATGGAGTAGGCAAACTCCTACAGACAGAATTAGATATTTCTGCCGAAGCCGAATTAGGTGTACCTGGAGTTGGTCAAGTTAAAGTTGACGATCAAGGGCTAGAATTCGTCGCCTTGGGAATAGGGAAAATAACAGCTAAAGCAAAAGCTAGTCCCGAACTTCGCAGTAAACTCAGAGACTATCTCGGACCTCGCACCAATGGTATTATTGAAACTATTAACCAAGAATTGCTCGAACCGGCTCACGAAAAGCTGAAGCAACACGGCAAAAATGGATTAGTCGTTATTGTTGATAACCTTGATAAAGTTGATAGTTCGCCAAAACCTTGGGGGCGGCCTCAACCTGAATATCTATTTGTCGATCGCGGTGAACAACTAGCAAGTCTCCATTGTCATGTAATTTATACTCTGCCTCTAGCACTGCGATTTTGTAATGACTATGGTACATTAACTCAACGCTTCAAAGTTACCCCCCAAGTCTTGCCAATGGTTTCTATACAGTCGCGGGATGGAAAGTCTTGTGGGGAAGGAATGGCACGACTTAGGCAGTTAGTTTTAGCAAGAGCATTTCCAAATTTGGAGGAACAACAACGTCTAGAGAAAATAACTGAAATTTTTGACACTCAGGAAACTTTAGATTATTTATGTCAGATGAGCGGGGGTCATGTCAGGAATGTGTTGCGAATGCTTAATGATGCGATTAAAAAGCAAAAAGGGTTGCCTATTTCCCGTGAAAACCTTGACAAGGTAATTCAAAATCTTCGCAATGAACGTATTCTAGCGGTAGATGATACAGAGTGGGAGTTATTGCGCCAAGTAGCAAAAACTCAAAAAGTTGCGGGTGATGATGGATATCAAAGGTTGATTCGGAGTATGTTTGTCTATGAATATCGAGATGATGAAGGGCCTTGGTTTGATATTAATCCTATATTGCAAGATGCAGTGGAGTTGAAAAAATGAAAAGCTTTGTAGTCTGCGACAACTGTACTTCACGCTTGATGAAACCCACTGTAATATCAAATCGGGTTAAACAGTTATAGATTGCTCAACTCAGGAGGAGTCAGGAGTCAGGAGTCAGGAGGGAAGAGAAGAGAGTTTGAATGTATAAGGAGGAAAAAGTTTTTTGAGTACGCTCTTATTCGGACATGATATAACTATCAAAATCTCCTATGCGATTAGTATGCGTTCACCATGCGAGCGCACTTGAGACGCTAGATTTTATGGTTATATAAGGCTTTCAAGAATCCTCGTAGGGAAGGGGGTTGGGGGGTTAGGTTTTAGTTTGGTAGGTTGGGTTGAGGTACCCCGAAACCTAACAAAGGTAGATAACCAACAAAGATAGATAAATTGTTGGGTGGCGCTGTCGCTTAACCCAACCTACTGTATGATAATTATTGAATGAGATTACCTCGTTCCAGTTGCAACAACAACAGGAAAAGAGTATGCTAAACTAAATTCCAAAATAAAAACGTGAAATATGCCAAAATCAAATTAACTTTCTAAATTATTGTCATAAAAAGTTATTAAAGGTATCAATAAAGCTATTGCTGAAGCTTTATAAATACACCGCAAATTAGGAGATTCTATTGCTATTTGGGAAGATGGAAAAGTAGTTATTTTACCTCCAGAAAAAATCCCATTAATCTTAGACAAAGAATGGG
>NZ_JAAHHT010000389.1 GCF_010672085.1 Okeania sp. SIO3I5 | reverse complement strand
GTAGAAGCAGAAGATGCTGAGGAATATATTGAGCGGGTGAGTATTCCTGGAAAATTAACTGGGCGTACAGTTAGGTTGTTCTCAGGTCAAGTTGTGCCAGGCTAAGTGCGAGAAATATGGTCGTGAGTTTAGAGTCATAAATAGATGGGAACCCACTTCTCAAAAATGTAGTTGTTGTGGGTTTAAAGGTGGCAAGAAAGAGTTAAATGTTAGAGAATGGACTTGTCTCAATTGTGGCACATTCCATGACAGAGATGTAAATGCTGCTATCAATATTTTAGAAGTTGTTCAGCCAAAAACCAAGGTTGAAACAGCAGTAGAAAATCCAGTGCCTCCTGCGGAGGAGCTACGCTATCAACTATCACTTTTTGTTAACGAAGTTCCTCCGCAGGAGGCAATAGTCGCCGAAGGGCATTCGGAGACTAAACAAAAACGGACACGGAGGAAACGTAAGACTGGTACTATATCAGCAGACTCCAATGATGTGTCAACCCCCCCTGAGTTTTTCAAGCAGTTGAGTCTGTTTGATTGATGGATGGGAATCCCTTGCTGTACCGTCAGGTCAGCGTCGGGAGGATGTCAACATACAATGATAATTCAGAAAAATTCTATGAATTATTTAATGGAGAATTAATTGAAGTGCCTCAAGAATCAGGTTTAAATGTTGAGATTGCTAATTTTTTATTCCTGAAATTTGCCCTACTTTTAGGTCATCGTAGAGTCCGGAGTCAAGGATTAGAATTAGAGGTGAGAGGTGAACCTAAAAATCGCTATCCCGATCTGACTATTATCCGAGAAGAACATATTCAACAATTATCAAAACGAAATACAATTCGCCTGTCTATGTCACCTGCTTTATTAGTTGTTGAAGTTGTTAATTCTGGAGAGTTACAAAGAGAGAAAGATTATATTGCTAAGAGAATTCAATATCAAGATTGTGGTATTCCTGAATATTGGATTGTTGACCCAGAAACTCAAAGTATATTAGTCTTAGAATTAACAGGAAAAAGTTATATAGAAATTGGCAGCTTTTCTGGTAATGATTTAGTATTTTCTCCTGGATTTAGGCTAATTAACTTAAAAGTTTCCGCAGTATTTGATAGAGAAAATTAAGTAGGGATAGAACTTCGTTACCCTGAGGCGATCGCTCACGGAACAAGATAAAGTTTTCTGTCAAATAGCAGATGACTATTAGCAGATGAGTATCCTAGAATCGGATATAGACTATTATTAATATGTATTTTTCTGTTTGATGAGGTGATAGAAAAATGAGCGGGATTAAAAATCAAGCAATTATCAATAAAAAGGTATTCAATAGACGTTTATTTCCTTTAATTGAATTAAGGAAAAATATTCAGTTAAACCCTTATCCAAATTTACCTTTAAGAGAAAAAATTAGTTTGCCATTTGTTTTAGTATTTCTGGGAATATGGATTTCTGGAACCTTGAGTATTGGTTATTTCTTTACTCGATATACTGAACAAAAGGAGGTACAACAAGTCAAAGATGTTGGGTCTTTGATTTTACGAGAATTACAACAAGAAATCAAGGAAATGCACGTAGATGCTAAATTACTGGTGGAGGGAACCACAGTTCAAAAAGCATTACTTTTAAAAAATAGAACAGCAATTTTACAAGAATTATTACCTTTAAGAACGAATTTATCTCTAGATTTAATCCAGGTTGTAGATAAAAATGGTAATCAGTTAGCAGATTTGCGAAGCTCTACACTTTACAAGACAAAAATTGCTAATCAAACCGCAATTTCACAAGTGATTAATGGGGTGGATTTCTCTAGTATCATTGCTACAGAAAAACCAGTATCGTCGTCTATATTAATAGGAACTGCACCAGTTAAATCTAATCGAGGAATTATTGGCGGTATTATTATCGGTAGAGCTGTCAGCGATAAATTACTTGCAGAAACAACTAGAGGAATAAGTGAAGATATTATCGCTTTGCACAAGGGAGAAATAATTGCTTCTAGTTTTCCAAAAGCTTACACTTATTCTGATGAAAAAATTCAAGAATTATATCATAGTAACTTCAAAAAAATTAAAATTGGCTCTCGATTCTACATTACTAAAACTATAACTATATTAGGATTAGATGCTACTGAATTAGAGTTAGTTATCCTCTCTTGTATAACAGATTTAGAAGCGACAAAACAAAAGTTTTGGATTTTGATTGGTTCATTATCTTTGCTAGGTTCGCTAATAGCTATTCTTGTGGGTTATTTGGTTTCAAATTTAATTGCAGGTCGAATTGCTACTGTGACTCATGCTACGGAAGAGTTAGCTAGTGGCGATTTGAAAATGCGACTTCCTATTACCTATAACGATGAAGTAGATAAGTTAGCTAAAGGGTTCAATTTAATGGCTGAAAAACTTGAAGATCGAGAGCAAAAAATTAAATTTCAAGTGCAGCAATTAGAAATAACATTAAAACAACTTTCGACTACTCAATCTCAATTAGTTCAAACTGAAAAAATGTCAAGTTTAGGACGGATGGTGGCAGGAATTGCTCACGAACTTAATAATCCTGTGAGTTTTATTTATGGGAATATTGAGTACGCTTTTCAATACTTTTATGAGTTATTAGAAGTGATTAATGTCTATGAGCGAGAATATCCTGAACCTACACCTTTGGTTAATGATATTCTCTCAGATATAGATATAGAATTCGTGGTGGAAGATTTACATAAGTTGTTAAATTCAATGAAATCTGGCGCTGATAGAATTAGTAATATTGTTAGGAGTCTGCGGACTTTTTCGCGGTTAGATGAATCAGGGAAAAAGTCAGTCGATATCCATGAAAATATTGAATCTACTTTATCAATTTTGCAGCATCGTTTCTCTGATTCAAAGAAAATAGGAAATCAAACTAATAGCAAAATTCAGCTTGTGAAAGAATACGGTAATTTGCCCCTAGTTACTTGTCATCCTGGTAAGTTGAATCAGGTATTTTTAAATATTATTGAAAATGCTATAGATGCTTTGGAAATTTCAATTACTAAGGGGGAAAAAACTGATAGTCTGCAAATTTTGATTAAGACTGAAGTGACAGATAATAATTCAATAAAAATTAAAATTGCTGATAATGGTTGTGGGATGACAGAGGAAGTTAAAAGCAAGATTTTTGATCCTTTTATGACTACTAAACCTGTCGGTTCAGGGACTGGTTTAGGATTGTCTATTAGCTATTCAATTGTGGTAGATGAACATCACGGAAAGTTGAGTTGTATTTCTGCTCCAGGAGAGGGAACAGAGCTTTTAATTGAGATTCCGATTAACTAGAGAACAGGACTTACGCAGGCGAACCCAGAAACCCGGTTTCTCGTAGATGTTTATTGTCAAAAACAAGAATTTCTCGTAGAAACCGGGTTTCTTTGCGTAATTCCTATTTAACTAAAACTTCGTTGCTACTAGACTAACGGTGCGTTACGACAGATTGTTAAATACATTTTATGTACTTCATACTTCTACAACTATTGTCCAATAAATAAATCAAACATCAATCTTTTCTTTCTTTAATCAAAAAAGGCTGAAACTTATTCCTGCCAAGGCTTTGAGCGATTTAAATATTGGCTAATAATTGATAAAAAAAAGGCTGAAACTTATATCTGTCAAGGCTTTCAGCTATTTAACTATTGGCCAATAAATAAATCAAACATCAAATATTGATAAAAAAAGGCTGAAACTTATATCTGTCAAGGCTTTCAGCTATTTAACTATTGGCCAATAAATAAATCAAACATCAAATATTGATAAAAAAAGGCTGAAACTTATACTTGTCAAAGCTTTGAGCGATTTAACTATTAGCCAATAAAAGTAAAAGTATGAAGCATCAATAATCTGAAAGAGGGTGATATAGCTGCCACTATAACTTCTGACTTCTGACTTCTGATCTTAGCCGTTAACTCGTTATGCGAAGCGCAAAAACGTCCGTACGGGAGAAAGACTGTTGTTGGGTTGAGAGACCCGAAACCCAACCTAAATCTAACATCTAACTTTTGACTTTTGACTTTTGACTTTTGAATTTAATTCAATCGATGTTCCATCCCCGGAAAAGATAAAACTTGCCCAATAATAAGGATGTTGATATTCTCCTTCTTGCAACCAATCTCGCTGAATTTCGAGCAAGGCATCCGGGCGTCCTTTTCCTGCTTTCAATCCCTGATAACTAAGCTACCATCTGGTTGCCTTCACTGGGTGATTATCTCCTAATATTTCCTTTCTGATAGCTAAGGACTCTATATAGAGAGGTTCCGCTTCTGTTTATCTCCCTTTTAGCCTGTCCAGTTCTGCCAGATTGTTCAGAATTGCTGCCACATTGGGGTGATTGTCTCCTAATTTTTCCTTTGTGATAGCTAAGGAATTTTTATAGAGGGATTCGGCTTCTGTGTATCTCCCTTGAGACTGGTAAAGCAATGCCAGATTGCTCATACTCATTGCGACATAGGGGTGATTATCTCCTAATTTTTCTTTTATGATAGCTAAGGACTCTTTATAGAGAGGTTCCGCTTCTGTGTATCTCTCTTGAGACTGGTAAAGCACTGCCAGATTATTCAGACTCGTTGCCACATCGGGGTGATTATCTCCTAATTTTTCTTTTCTGATAGCTAAGGACTCTTGATAGAGAGGTTCCGCCTCTGTGTATCTCCCTTGAGATTTGTAAAGTCCTGCCAGATTGTTCAGACTCGTTGCCACATCGGGGTGATTATCTCCTAATTTTTCTTTTCCGATAGCTAAGGACTCTTGATAGAGAGGTTCCGCTTCTGTGTATCTCCCTTGAGATTCGTAAAGTCCTGCCAGATTGTTCAGACTCGTTGCCACATCGGGGTGATTGTCTCCTAATTTTTCCTTCCAGATAGCTAAGGACTCTTGATAGAGAGGTTCCGCTTCTGTGTATCTCCCTTGAGATTTGTAAAGTCCTGCCAGATTGTTCAGACTCTCTGCCACATCGGGGTGATTATCTCCCAATTTTTCCTTTGTGATAGCTAAGGACTCTTTATAGAGAGGTTCCGCTTCTGTATATCTCCCTTGAGACTGGTAAAGTCCTGCCAGATTGTTCAGACTCGTTGCCACATCGGGGTGATTATCTCCCAATTTTTCCTTTCTGATAGCTAAGGAATTTTTATAGAGAGGTTCCGCTTCTGTGTATCTCCCTTGAGACTGGTAAAGCAATGCCAGATTGTCCAGACTCGTTGCCACATAAGGGTGATTATCTCCTAATTTTTCCTTCCAGATAGCTAAGGACTCTTGATAGAGAGGTTCCGCTTCTGTGTATCTCCCTTGAGATTCGTAAAGTCCTGCCAGATTGTTCAGACTCTGTGCCACATTGGGGTGATTATCTCCTAATTTTTCCTTTGTGATAGCTAAGGACTCTTTATAGAGAGGTTCCGCTTCTGTATATCTCCCTTGAGACTGGTAAAGCACTGCCAGATTATTCAGACTCGTTGCCACATCGGGGTGATTATCTCCTAATTTTTCTTTTCTGATAGCTAAGGACTCTTGATAGAGAGGTTCCGCCTCTGTGTATCTCCC
>NZ_JAAHHT010000388.1 GCF_010672085.1 Okeania sp. SIO3I5 | reverse complement strand
TTTGTTCCTATTTCCTATTCCCTGTTTCCTATTCCCTATTCCCTATTCCCTGTTCCCAGTTAAGTGTTCCCTGTTCCCTAAAACCAAGGAATTTTGTACCTCACGCTTCTTGGGAATTGCTATATTATTATTTAATAACTGAAGTCTTCATGAAGTATAGCATTATTTTTGGGAATTGGTATAATCCGTGTTAATTTTGTCACATTATTGAGATGAATAGCTAGTCAATGATTAATATAGATATATCAGAGCAAACGCATCTTATTTTGAAGTTCTGACAGGGCAAGGATGTCAGACTTATGAGTATAAATATTCATCATTCCTCTAAAGCTTAACGGCAGAAGTTTCCAGAATTTAGATGCGTTTACCCTGTATAGATATATGCTGTCAAACAAAAATAATGGATTAAATACTTATGGATATTCTTAGTGAAGAAGAATTTAATCATCGTCTTGTACGTTATATAAGGTTGGGAGAAAATACTGAAAATATTGTAAGGGAATGGTGTCATTCACCACCAGGCACAACAATTACAGATTTGGCAGAAGAACTACATTTGTGTCGAACGGCAGTAAGCAAAAGATTGAGTGAAGTCCGAAAGTGTTTTGGGATAGATGATAATAATAAAATACCGATTTTATTTTATATTTATAAGCCTTATGACTATACAATTCATCCCGAAAGGCTTCAAGATTTAATAGATAATGGGTTAGTGAAACCAATATTTGAAGATTTATCAACTTATTTACCTTTAGATTCTCCTTATTATATTCCGAGAGGCAATATTGAAGATGAAGGTTTTGGTTATTTAACAAGCACAGGTAATTTACTTAGAATCTCCGGATGCCATCAAAATGGAAAAACATCTGAAATAAAAAGAATATTGTACCTCTTCAAAAATAAACGTAATTACAATACGGTTTATATTGACTTAAAAGAATTAGAGTCATCAAACAGAAACGACCTCAAGAATCTTCTAAATTGGTTCTTATCTTTGATTAGGAAAAAAGGAGAATTTTCAGAGCTTCCTCAAGTAGAAATATCAGAAAAGAGTCAAAATATTGGTTTAATTACTCAATGTGGCAATTATGTAAACAAAATTTTAGAACAAGCGCCTTCAGGACTTGCAATTGGATTAGACAATATTGATAGTTTGTTTGAGTTTCAAGTTGTTTGTCAAGATTTTCTGAGGATGCTGAGAGTATGGCAAGGAAAGGGAGGGTCAGAACCAGTTTGGAGAAAGCTGAAAATAATTATTGCTTATACTCGTGATTATGATGGAGATTTAGAACTAAATGGATCGCCTTTTAATATAGGTGAAGAAATAATACTGCGTAACTTTTCGGAAAAGGAATTAAAGACATTAATAGCAAGATATGGTCTTCCAATAGCTCCAATTAATCCTCAAGTTAAAGAGTTAATAATGGAACTTGTTGGTGGAATCCCTTATTTAACTCGATTAGGATTGTATCATATTGCTCTTAAAAGAATTTCTATAGAAGAAATATTAAACAATGCCACAACCTCACAGGGGATTTTTGGAGAGCATCTGTCGGAAATTAGAAACAAATTACAGAGAAATAGTAATCGACTTTTAGCAAAAGAAATGAAAAAAATAATTGATTCAGATAGACCTATAAATATTGACAATATTGCTGCCAAAAAATTAATTGATAAAGGATTAATTAAAATGACAAAAGAAGATAGATATATCTGTAGCTGTCAGCTTTATCGGCTTTACTTAAAAAGATATCTTTGAAACATACTTACAGCGCTTTTCAGATTGATAAACCACATCTTCATAATCAAAAGGACGAATGCCATTTGCTTGGCATAACTATCGTTAACGCCCCTACTGTGGTCTACTGAAATGAAAACTGCTGTAAGTTCAAATATAAATTTTTCAAGGGAAATAAAATGATTTATTATCAATGTGGTGGTGCAATATCACCTAAAAATCAAACTTTTATTATCAGAGAAACCGATGACATTTTGTATGAGTATTTGAAACAAGGCGAGCTATGTTATGTTTTTAATTCTCGACAAACAGGTAAATCCACTACAGCTAATTCGGTAATGGAAAAACTTCGTTCAGACGAAATAAAATATGTTTACATTGACGTTACAGAACTAATTACAAAAAGCGAAAAATCACTTTACTACAAAAAACAAAAAAGTGAGGAGGACATCTATGACATCCTCTTTGAAGGTATTACAAATAAAATATGGGAAAAACTTAAATTGCCAGAAGACTATTATGTTCAATGGCAATCAAAATATAGCGATCGTCAATCTTCTCCAAGAAAGAAATTCCAAGATTTTATCGATCAAATTTTGTTGCCGAATATAACAGATAAATTTATTGTTTTCTTAGATGAAATAGATTGGTTATTTGACGTTAAATTCTTAGTAGACGATTTATTTACCTTAATTAGAGTATTTTATAATCAAAGACAAAAATACAATCGTTTAGTATTTTGCTTTCTTGGAGTGGCGACACCAGATGAGTTAATAAATAGCTCAAAAACTACACCATTTAATATAGGAGAAAGTATTGAGCTAAGTGGGTTTACATTTGAGCAAGTCCAAAAACCTTTAGGTAGAGGATTAACTGAAACTGTAGATGACCCTGATGCAACTCTTCAAGAAATACTAAAATGGACTAATGGTCAACCTTTTTTAACTCAAAAACTATGCAGTATTGTAGTTAGGGATAGTGAAAGTCGTAATCCTGATATAAGGCAATTAGTTAAAGAGAATTTGATAATAAATTCAGATGAAGCAGCGAACAACAGTCATTTTACTTATATTAGAAAGCGTTTTTTAGAACATAATCCCGACCAACTTAGAACCCGACTAAATATTTATAAAGAAATTCTTCAATCTGAAAACGGAATAAATTCAAATGATAATCCGGCAGAAATAGAGTTAAGATTAACTGGTCTAGTAAAAAAAGAACTCAACCAACTTAAAGTACTAAATCCAATATACGAACAAGTATTTAATTTAGATTGGGTAGAGTCTGAACTTAATCAACTTTCTGTAAAAAAGGAAGTCAAGAAAACTCTAATTTTATTAATCAAAGCTTTCAAAAATAAAATATTAGAACAAGGTAGATTATGGAAAGCTTCATATATGGGAATCAATACCAGTTTTCTTCAATTTGTTTTATTAAATATTGAATTGCCCTTAGCAACCTTATTTTCTACATTATGGATTCCAGAGATTTGTTTGATATTATTTTTGGCTTTAATGCTGTTTAAACAATTTAAGTTGAAAATATTAGAATTTTGTATCTTTTCAAATATATTGTTACTAATTTTAGTATTTTTTGCTCGTAATTTAATTGTAGAGCACAGCATTTTCACAAGAGGTCTATTAGCTTTTGTCTTTGCATTAGTTTTATTGACCTCAAATATATTTAATCAATCAAACAATAACTAATATACTTATCAAGTACAATGTTCACACAATTTAAAAAATTCAAGTTTAATCATCGCAATATATTTTTAAATATATTGCTGGCAAGTCTAACGGTTTTACCATTAACAACGATAGAGAAAAAAGTTGAAATTGGATTACGCTCAAGACTAATTTCAAATTGTTTCAATAATAATGCTATTGAAGAGAATTATTATCCTGAAGAATTAATAGTAGACTCTTCACATCTAGTCAATAAAGTTGCTATTAGTCAAGATGGTAGTATTATGGCTACTGCTGTATATGATGAAATCAAATTATGGAATATTCACAACCAAGATAGTAGTGCAGACAGAGAAATAATTACTTCACAAAACGAGAGGTTAATAAAAAGTTTAATAGAGCATAATAAACAAGAGAATAGTGAAAAAATTGATAGAGATTTATTGGGGAATATTAATAGTTTAGCTATTTCTCATAATGAAAATACTAATGAGACTATAGTTGCTAGTTTAGGTCAAGGAAAGCAACAATTTGCTGTTTGGCGTATAACTGATATCTCAGTCGATCCAGAATTTACTTTATTAAATAAATCAAATTCAGTAAATCTTGGTGAAATTAAATCAATTACTATTAGTCCTAATCACAAATATGTTGCAATTGGGAGTAATAACAGAATTTTAGTATGGGAAATAAATACAGATAGTATTGAAAAAACTAAAATCGATCTAGAACTAGATCGTAATATAACTGCTCTTACTTTTAGTTATGATAATGAAACTTTAATTCTTGGCAGTGACAATGGTGAAATCAGTATTTTGAGTGTAGCGAGTAACCCAAATTTATTACCGAAAAAAAAAGATAAAAATACAAATAAACCTATAACTTCATTAACCATTAGTCCCAATGAAAATATTATTAGTGTTTTTGATGATGTTGGAATATTATGGAAAAATCTACCTCGTCTTAGTCCTCAACGTCGTCTTGAACTTAAAGGAAATAATAATCAAATTACTTCTGTCGTCATTAGCCCAAATAACAATAATTTGGTGATTGGAAGATTTGGCGGAATTATCGAATTTTGGAATTTATATAGTCAGAAACGACTGCATACTTGTCAAATTCCAAAAGATTTAATTTCAACTACTCCCAATGTTGCTCTTTCTGTAAATAATCAGCAACAAGTAAAAGTAATTACTTATGGTTCACAAGTAATTAACTTTTGGCAATTATCCTATCAACAATAATTAATTAATCAGAAAAATGAAACGTAAAAATTTTCTTGCTATTACTGGTAGTGCAGCTTTAGGACTTACTGCTCTTAGTTCCTGCACAAAAAAACAAGCCTCTACTCCTAATTCACCTAATGTTATTACAGACAAAACGATTATATGGAGAATGGCAACTATATACAGACCAAAGGATTTTAAATACGGAAATGAATATTTACCCATCGCTAAGGGTCCAAAGTATGTCAGAGATTTTGTCAATACAATAACGGGTGGAAAAGGATTTAAAATTGATTTTGAATTTCAAGAAGATTACTTTTCAGATGATGTTTTTAGTGAAGTTAGAGGTCGCACAAAATCACAATGTGGTTATACTGCTGCTTATTTATCCGCAGCTCAGAATCCTGCCTTCAATTTTAGTACCGCAATTCCTTTTGGGCTTAATGCAGAGCAGCAAAATGCTTGGCTTTATCATGGAGGCGGTTTAGATAAGTTACGAGAAATTTATAAAAAAGAGGGTCTAATTCAATTCCCCGCAGGTAATACAGGGGGACAAATGGGAGGTTGGTTTAAAGCAGACGAAGGAATAGAAGATACTCCTCCCATACAAGAGTTAAAGGATTTAAGAAAATTTAAAATGCGTATTCCTAGATTAGCTGGAAAAGTAATGGAGGCACTAGGAGTAGAAACTACTATGCAAAATAGACAAGGAGAAAAACTAAATGGGGGCAATATAACAAAAGCCTTTAATAATGGTGAAATTAATGCTGCGGAGTGGATTGGTCCTCATGATGATATCAAAATTGGGCTACATAGAGTGCCAGGAGTCAAGCATTATTACTATCCTGGTTGGTGGGAACCCTCTACTACTTTTGAAGTACAGGTTAATTTAGATGAATGGAACAAGTAGA
>NZ_JAAHHT010000387.1 GCF_010672085.1 Okeania sp. SIO3I5 | reverse complement strand
AAAAAATTTTCATAATTAGTCAATCCTATCCGTTTCAAGGATAGGTAATATCAAATCCGGTAGTATCGGTACAATTCAATATTGTAGGGGTTTGGTCACCAAACCCCTACAAAACTAAGAGTTTTTGCCAATACTGATAGTAGAACCTTATTCTCCAAAGCAAGCGGATTTGATATAATTATTAATTATTAATTGTTGAATACTCCTCAGTGCAGGATGGCAGAAATAACAATTTGCAGTTACATGCTTGCCTTAAGCCTTACTAACCAATACTTTTAAATTTTAAATTTTAAATTTTGAATTTCGCGTAGCAGCACTAAGCTAATCTTATTCTGGTTGTACAAGAATACTCTGAAGAACTTGCCCTAACTGAGCCACCTGCTCACCTATACCCTGTGCTTGATTTACTCCACCTACCACCTCTTCAAGTTGATCTCTCAGTTGTGCTAGATAACCTTCCAGAGGTAAAATTACTTCTTGATAAACAACCCCACTTCCACCCCCTATATTTGCCTTCTGCTTTTCCCTTAAACTCAACTCTAACTGCTCAATTTCATTTCTTTTAACTTCAAGTTGCTGAGTTTGATCATTAATAACTTCTTCTTTTTGACTAATTTCAGTTTGTATTTGTTGAATTTCAGTTTCTAATTTTTGTAACTCAGCCGTCAATTGCTGTCTTTGAGCCTCAACTTGTGATAATATAGGCTTCATATCTATCTGATTCGACTGTTCTCCATCCGCAGAATTACCCATCCGGCGCCAAAGAACAGCTTGATGCTGACTCAATATTTCTTCTCTTTCCCTAAGATTTCTTTGAGAACCAACTAGAGACTCATTTAACATCCTATAACGGTCTCTCTCATCTGAAAGTTCCGAATCCAAATTAATTCTGTCATATTCACTAGCTTTGTCAATCCTTCTTTGCAAAGCATCCATTTCCTGCTGCTGTAACGCCAACTCCTCTTCCTGATCTTTAACAAAACGCATATCTCTTTGTAAATCTTGTTGTAAACTTTGTACCAATTCCTCTAACTCATTAAGAGGCATTTTTTCCAAAGCTTCAGTATCTACTTTCTGAGTAACACCATCATTCTCCAATGCCGTGACTAAATGAGTCAGTTGGTCATAAAGTTGTGTCTGTATCTCAATTTGGCCATTTAAGACTTGACTATACTCCTGCTTACTTGCCAATAAAGTTTGTTGAACCCTCAATTCCGCTGCACCATTGGCCAAAGACTCCCGATCTTCTCGCCATTCCTGCCATTGTCCTTGGACATGATTAGCCAAACTCTCTATCTCTTCCTCTTGTGCATCAGAGCTAGTATTTGTTGTATTCTCCCACTGTTGTTTATGTTGTTCTAAAGTTTCCTGTTGACTATTAACTATTTCCAAGGATTGACTTAACTTTTCTCCCCAAAGATTTGTCGGACTTACCGCCTCCGTCAACCAAATCAATAAATCTTGAATATATCGAGATTGCTCCTCATCAAGAACTGCACCTTGAGGTAATTCTCCCTTATGTTGCTCAAACTCCTCTTTTTGCCTTTGTAATTCTAAACGCGCTGCTTCTATTTCTTCTTGACTTTGTTTTACTTGTTCCTGAAGTTGCTGAGAATCTTGTTGGGCCTGACCAATTTCTTGACGTTGCTGCTCCAACTTATTAATTTCAGCTTGTAACTCTTCAAGTTGCTCCTCCTTAGCTTGTAATTCCATTTCCCGGCGATTTAACTCTTGGGCCTGAAAAGTCAGAGAAGCTTTCCATTGCTCAATTTCTTCCCATTGTGTCTTAGACTTCTCTTGGGAGCGAGAGAAATTTTGCAGAATTTTCACTAACTGACGGGCAGCATCTTGAATTTGCTGCACCTGCTTATTGTTATTCAAATCTACTAAGACTAATGCACCAGGAGAAAATTCCTTAGCTTCATCAGCTGGAATAACTTCTTCACCAGGTACAGCCACCCAATTATGTTCGCCACGCTGACAGGCCAGTAGTTTTAAATCAGTTTTACCACCACCCAGACCAAAACCAGTTGGTCTTTTTTGTACTTCTGCTAAATACAGCACACTGTTATCCTCTTGAGGTTTCTATGCTAAAAGCTTGATTTCTATAATTTATTATGTTATCACCGAAAGGAATAAAAATTACTACACTACTAGACTGACACACCTTAAATGGTGAAATAAGTGTAGTGCCGTGTCAAGACTAAAATTGTGGGTATTTGTTTGATGCAGACAAATAAACTAATAATACCTTGCTCAATATTTGCTGCAACAAATAAATTTTAGGTTGATGATGGTAGTCAGTAGGTGTTAAATCAATCTCCACTGGCCAGCATTATAAATTAAGTTTTCATTATTACTAAGTAGGTGGGCTTAATTATCGTTACAATAGCAATGAAAATTCACGCGCGGTGAGGACTTATTAGGAACTTGCTTCTAAGTTCTTTTTCAAATTTTTTATTTGAACCTTTATTTATACCTACTGCCGTGTCAAGTTTGAAAATGTGGATTAACAAACCTAACCCCCCAACCCCCTTCCCTGCAAGGGCAGGGGGGTTTTATCCCCTCTCACTCATCAGGATAGGGGTAGGGGAGAGGTCTTCTAGGTTTCTTGCTCCTAACCCAGAATTTTAGTCTTGACACGACACTACCTACTTAGCTGGAAATTTGTAACATTCTTTTTTTCACGCTTAGTATAATTTAATTAGAGAAATTTTTCTGCATAATAACTAATATCTAATTTGACGTTTTGATATTTGTCATCTAGTTATAAATCAAATAATATTTGCCAAATACTTGATCATGAAGGCATAGATGGTAAACTAAGAATATAATGAGCGAGAATTTTCCCTAAAATGAGATTAACTATCTCCAGGTATATTACTATTTATTGATATACTTGTATACTTGGTTATTTTTCAGAAAACGAAAAGGGATGTGAATCTTATCTCAAACTCTAAATTTGTCATCTAAAGATCATCATATATTACAAGCTGCATGCAGGGAAATTTAAGTGAAATTGATATCCGCAGCATCCTGCAACTTATAGACTTAGGTCAGCGAACCGGTGAACTGTTTGTTAAGGCCTATAGCACACCAGTTGGCAGTAATAATGCTGAACCCCAACAGCATTTTCCCAGAGAACCATCTTGGTTTGTATTTTTTCTGAATGGTCAGATTATCTACGCCACCTCAAGTGCAGGTAGTTTATCCCGTTTGAGAGACTACTTACGTCGCTACAAAGCAGATAGCTATCTTGACAAAATTAAAGTTTCTTCTGTTGCCTCTGTCAATGCACCTGAGTATGGATACCTATGGGCTTTGCTGGAAAAGGGTATTCTCACGCCAGCTCAGGGACGCAGTATTATCCATAATATGGTGCGTGAAACTCTCTTTAACTTACTAAGTCTTCGTCGAGGTGCATTTATATTTGAACTTGGGCCAGCTCTCACACCTCAGCTAACCACTTTAGAAGTTAGTTCATTGTTGGCCAAAATTATGAAGCAGATACAAGAATGGAATCAGTTTTCTCCTTATATTACGTCTGCTGAACAATGTCCAATAATTTCCGATCCAGCCCAGTTAAAGAAAGCATTAAAACCAAACATATATAATATTTTAAGTCATTGGTCAGATGGCCAGACATCTATGCAGCAAATAGCTAGATATCTAAACAGAGACGTATTAACAGTAGCTAAGGCCATTTATCCTTTCGTGCAAAAAGGTATAGTGCAATTGCTAGATCAATCTTCAGAGGCAAGTATAGTCAAGAAATCAGAGCCATTGGAACGAGAAACAAAAATTCCCAAAGTAGTATGTATTGATGATGATATTGTAATTCGGGAAACAGTTCAATCAATCCTGAATCAACATGGTTATGAAGCTACTGGCCTTAGTGATCCCCTCAAAGCATTAGGAGAAGTCTTTCAGATTAAGCCAGACTTAATTTTATGTGACATTGCTATGCCAGAACTAGATGGCTATGAGATTTGTGCAATGTTGCGTAACTCTACAGCATTTCGCCAGACACCTATTATTATGCTAACTGGCATAGAAGGATTTATCGATCGGCTTAAGGCAAGAATAGTTGGATCTACACACTACTTGACCAAACCTTTCGGAGAAAGTGAATTACTAATGTTGGTAGAAAAGTATATTGGACCAGGATTAGTAGGAGATTCTCAGGTTAACAAAATTTTCTCAAAAAATAAATAAGGATTCTTCAAGATGTTTTCTCCATAGCTATGACAATAATAGACTTCTTGCAGAAGTCATGCAATAGGAAATAGGGGATGAAATTGTTGATTTCATAGCTAGTATTGATTAAATTTTTACTTTTGCTAGAGGTCTAATCTATGGGATATTAGCATTTGGCGAATATTTTGAGTCACTATGCTGTATCAAATTCCCTTTTTCTGTATCCCCTATATTCGTCTAGTTCTATGAGTGATAGTAATTCGATAAATGTTTGCTACAAATAAACCTAGGGATTTTTTAGTAGTCAGGAGTTACGAGTCGTATGAGAGTAGCTTTGATGCCATTTCTTAGTTCATAAATTATCTTAATTTATCAAAGGGATATTGCCTGTAAAGTATACACGATCGCCCTTATTATTCTTAACATTCTTTATTGAAATTGGTATTATAAAGTTTTATATCAACTCCGTTTAATTGCAAATAGAATCTAAACATCTACAGGATTATGCATGAGATGTGTAGGTAGTTAAGTGTTAAATTTTTGACAATAGTAGAAATAAGTAGTGAGCCTATCTTCATACTTTAGGGACGATTTCCTAGGTCATGCTCCGCAAACGCGAATCGCCCCCTACAACTACTGACTACTGACTATTGACTACTGACTACTGACTTTTATAGATAGGGACATATTATTTGACCGAAGATTGTCAAAAGAAAATATAATATTATTTATTTGAAAGACTGTTAGCTATCATCTAAATAATAGTGGGTAGGCCAAGCACCCCTCTTAGATATTTGAACTTGAACAAAGATAGACAAAATTTATGACGATACCATTAAAATTAAATCAGAAAATTATGTTTGATTTGACATAATGAGTATTGTAAAGTTTCAACACAAATATAGTCAAACATGAACTAATATAGTCAAATATTTCGTCAAAAAAAATAAATACTTGAACTCTATTTTTAAGTTATAATTAAACAAAGGTTAGTTCATCATTGTCTTATGCAGTTAGTAGAAAGACACGTTATTACAAAGACTCATTCAAATTGGGCTGAATTAGATCGAGTTTGTTTTGCATCAAAAAATCTTTATAATAAAGCCAACTACAACGTGAGGCAAGGATTCATATTTTGTCGGAAATATTCTAATTATAATCTTCTGGATCGAGTTTTAAAATCAACGACAGAATATAGAGCAATGCCGGCTAAAGTATCTCAACAAACATTGAGAAATTTAGACCAGAATTGGCGTTCTTTTTTCAATTCTATTCAAGAATATAAGTTAAATCCTGAAAAATTTTTGGGCAGACCAAAACTGCCAAAATATAAAGATAAAGAGGGAAGGCATTTAGTAATTTATACAGCTCAAGCGGTAAGTAAAAC
>NZ_JAAHHT010000386.1 GCF_010672085.1 Okeania sp. SIO3I5 | reverse complement strand
GAGAAAGGAGTCAGGAGTCAAAATTTCTGGAGAAAGGAGTCAGGAGAAAAGTAGAAGTATAATATCTTTTCCCTACTCTCAGCAGCTCAAATTTTATTTATAACTGATTATCCGAACATGATATTAAGACTTATTTTACAAACAGTTTCTCACTGATAGACAGAAAAAAATAATTTCCTACTGTTAAAATTTAGGATTACTAACTTTTATGCTTCTTTTTCATCATCCCTACATCCGTTGAGAAAATTCCTGTCTTGCCCTTTCTTTCCTAAGTCAAAATTAACCTCTTACTCCTTTAACTAAAGCTTGACAACCTTGTAAAAAAATACTTACATCTATACCCAATCCAATATACTGAACTCCACAATCAATCCATTTTTTTGCAGTCTCAGAATTATTAGTAAAAGTACCAACAGCTTTTCCAGAACTCCGAATAATTTCTACTGCTTTTTGCATTAATTCAACTACTCGAATATCATCAACTTGACCGGGAATACCTAAAGATTGAGATAGATCGTAAGGACCGAGAAAAATCACATCAATATCAGGAACTGTAACAATTTCTCTCAGATTTTCGATGCCTTTTACACCTTCTACATGAACTACAACTAAAGATTCTGCATTCAATTTTTCGGTAATATTACTACCTGCTGAAGTGTAAACTCCCGCGCGAGTTCCAAATGATAAACCACGAGAACCAATAGGATTATATTTAGCACTTTGCACTACTATTTCTGCGTCGGTTATTGTTTCTATTTGTGGAACTTGTACCCCCGCACTGCCAATATCAAGAGCGCGTTGAATTTGTGCAGCATCATTTTTGCTGACTCTGACAACGGGTGCAATACCTACACAGTCAGCAGCACGACAAAGGTCTTCTGCAACCAGAATATTGAGAGGTCCGTGTTCGAGGTCGATAACTGCGAAATCAAATCCTGCTATACCACAAATTTCTATGAAGGCAGGGTAAGCGCAATTCATAAAAGGTCCGAGTACAACTTCGCCGTTTTTGAGTTTTTGTTTGAGTTGATTTTTTTTCATGGTTGATATTAGAAATAAAAGTGAAATACCTAACCGTTCTTAGAAACCTACGATTATCTACATAAATCTATGATTTTCGTGCTTATAATCTGTTCTATCTTGGGTTTTGGTAGAGGGGGAGCAGGAGAGCAGGGAGCAGGGGAGCAGGGAGCAGGGGAGAATTTTCCACCCAATACCAAGGGAGTAGGAGAGTAGGGTCAGAGGGGAGCGCTCGTTTTGGCATTGCTCATTCATTGTCTGAGCTAGAATATTTACAACCCTACATTTTTTGACTCCTGTACGGACTAAACTCTCCACACCTCCGACAACTCCGACACCTCCGACACCTCCCACACCTCCCACATCTCCCACACCTCCCAGACTTCCCACACCTCCCACACCTCCGACACCTCCGACACCTCCCAGACTTCCCACACCTCCGACACCTCCGACACCTCCCACACCTCCGACACCTCAGACCCTAGTTAAACCTAAATATTAACACGGAACCCGCCACTACTCTTCCCACATTTTATATAAAATCCGGTTATACAGTAATCGCAAAATTACTTCCTCAACTAAAATATGTTAAGCATGAATACGAATTTAAAAATTTATGCATTTTCATTTCCTTTCTTACTCCTAACTCCTAGCTCCTACCTCCTAACTCCTAACTCCTAACTCCTAACTCCTTGCTCATTACTCATTACTCATTACTCCTCAGTAATACGATAACTAATTACCCGGATTCTATATTAGGCGTGTCATGCCACTACCTTAATTGCTAGAAAAAAAATATTAACAATATTAAAAATTTAAAGCTATACTGTAAACTAAAAAATATTCTTAGGAAGCTTACCCAAACCCCATGCGGTTGCAACGTCAGTTCAGTGGACAAATTATCACCTTAGACACCCAAAACCCAATTGGCGGGGGTGGTGAAGGTCGTATCTATTCTGTGGTACAAAATCCCTCCCTAGTGGCCAAAATTTATCATAAACCCACAGACGAGGATGCCGATAAACTAACCGTCATGTTCTCTCATCCGCCAGAGGCACCCATGGGAACCGGACATTCAGCGATCGCGTGGCCTGTAGACTTATTACGTACCACCAACAACAAACAGCAAATAGTTGGCTTTTTAATGCCCCGTGTTTCTCGTGCAGAACCGGTACATATTTTATACAACCCTCGCAACCGTAGAGAACAAAAACCTCTTTTCAACTATCTCTATCTCCACCGCACTGCTCGTAACTTAGTGGCAGCAGTCAACGCTTTACATAACAGTGGATATGCCATCGGCGATGTCAACGAATCAAATATTCTAGTCACCGATACCGCCCTTGTCACCCTAGTCGATACCGACTCATTTCAAGTGCGCGATCCCTATACCCTAGAAATTTACCGTTGCCCAGTCGGTAAACCAGAGTTCACACCCCCAGAATTACAAGGCAAGAGTTTCCGAGAAATTGATCGCCAACCCGAACATGACTTATTTGGCATAGGAGTATTAATATTTCAACTATTGATGGAAGGAACTCACCCCTTTGCCGGAGTTTACAAAGGTAGAGGCGAACCGCCGAATCTCGAAGCACGAATCAAAGTCGGTCATTTTCCCTACAGTAAAAAGCGAGTTCCCTATCGCCCGATGCCACTGGCGCCAGATTGGAAAATTTTGCATCCCGCTATACAACAATTATTAATTGAATGTTTTGAATTAGGGCATGAACATCCAGAGTCACGCCCGGATACGAAAACTTGGTTACAAGCGTTGCGAGAGTCAGAGAAGAGTCTAGTAACTTGTCAGAAACATGATCAGCATTTGTATGGAAACCACTTAAAATCTTGTCCGTGGTGCGAACGGACAAAACTATTAAAAGGACGCGATCCTTTTCCGTCGCGGGAAGCAGTACGAGATAAGCAACATTTGGAACCTGCGCTCAAGAAACGGAAAATTTTATCGTTAGCGCCACCAAAAACTACTACTCCTAAAAAACCAGCACCACCCAAACCAATTGTCATTACTCGGAAAATGGGGCAATATCAACCCTTGCTAACCCCTGTTTCTATCAAAACTAAACCGCCTTCAGTGCCAATAATTCCCCTACCAGGCGGTGGCAAAGGTATGATTGGCATTGCCGAAGATGCTATTTTTGGTAGTTTTTGGGGAGTGTTGTGTGCAGCAGCAGTCGCAGGTTTGGTATTAGGAATAATTAAAGGTAGCGTTGCTGTTTTAGGTGGAGTAATAATGGGAATATTGTGGGGATGTTTTTTAGCGTTCTCCTGGCAATATATTATTCCAGTAGGGTTCTCGACTGGCAATTTAGCTTTAACCGGAGCGCTGTGGGGAGGGTTTATTGCTACTGCCATTAGTGGTGCTGTTTATGGAATTGGTAACCGCCTTCCAGTGTTTGGACAAGCACTTATATTTGGTGGGTTTGTAGGTATTATTTGGGGAGCTATTTGGAGTGCTTTTAAACCACCTTTAGCGCTGCCAACTCCTGGGCGAGTTTGGGGTAGACGAGGTTTATTTTTAGGAGCAATTTGGGGTGCTTTTTTAGGCACAGTTATTGGAGCAATTTTAGCAGGAGTTTTTGTCTTTCAGAAAAACCTGAATGAGAATAGTAATTCTTGGATTGAATTGGTTCCTATATTAATAGGTATTATGATTCCCGCAATAGGTGTAGGTGCTATGGGTGGGATTATGGGAGGTGTTGTTTTAGGACCAATTTTAGGAGCGCCAACTTTGCCTTTATCGAATAAATTATCGGGAATTAGAGGTGCTGTATTAGGTGGAATTTGGGGGTGTTTTTTAGGAGTAATTATTGGGGTAATTTTGGGAGGGATTTTACCACAAATTGTGTCAATAGATTTAGTCAGAATTATGCGAATTGATGCAGATTGGACTTCGATTCTGTCAACAATTTTTGGAGCTGGTTTAGGTGCTATTGGTGGCTGTTTTTCTGGAGCAGTTTGGGGAGCGATGGGGAAATGGTAGATCAATTCAAAATTCAAAATTCAAAATTCAAAATTATTAAAAGTAAAATCTTGACTGGCATTTTATCAATTTCATATAATTAGCAATAAAAGTAGGTTGGGTTGACGTAGGAAACCCAACAAAAATCAGGTTAAGTCAAAAGTTAAACGTTAAAATTATTAAAAGTAGAATGTTGACGATAATTTTATCAATTTCATATAATTAGTTTTTATTAGATTCAATAGTCGATATAAATGTAGGGGTTTGGTCTCCAAACCCTAAAAGTCAGAAGGTTATACTATTAATTAGTTTTTATTAGATTCAATAGTCGATATAAATGTAGGGGTTTGGTCTCCAAACCTAAAAGTCAGAAGGTTATACTATTAATTAGTTTTTATTAAATTCAATAGTCGATATAAATGTAGGGGTTTGGTTTCCAAACCCTAAAATGCAGAAGGTTATACTATTTATCAACAACTTTTCTAGATGGTAAAGCATTTCATAAAAACCCGGAATAATATGCTTTATTTATACCGACACTACCAGATTTAATATCTAAATTAAAAATTATTCAAGTTAAAATGTTTACTGGAATTATTCAACAAACAGGAAAAATTTATCAAATTCACCGAGAAGCTTCGGGATATGAATTAATTCTTGATGTTTCTCCCGATCTATATGCTGAAGTGGAAATTAAGTCTAATATTACTGTTAATGGCAGGGCATTAACAATTTTAGGTAAAGAGACATCAGAAGAATTTTATCTACTCAAGTTTTATCTAGCTTCGGCAAAAGTTCCTGCGCAATATCAAGAACAAAAAAAGTTAAATTTAGAAAGGTCTATTCGTTTAGGAGAAGAAATTTCTGGTCCTTTATTTTATGGCGTACCTTCAGGGTATTGTCAGTTAATTTCTAGAGAAAATTTGTTAGGAGGTGGAATAAAAATTGAGGTGAATTGGGAAAGTGAATTTTTGCAGTATCTTGATATTAAAGACCAGGTTTGTTTGGATGGAGTATTGTTAATAATTAGGGATATGGGAAAATCGTCTTTGTTGTTTGATATTTATCCAGAAACTGTTAATTTGACGAATTTAGCAGAAAAGGAAATCGGAGAATATTTCGCTATTGAAATTGACCCGATGGTGAAAAAAATAGTGCAAATTTTGGCTAAAAAAATATTGTCGTAATCTGAGTAATTTTTATTAATAAGGTGGAAAAGAATATGATTGTCATTGCGAGGCGGTAATCAAACAGTTAAGCTGATGGAAAAAGCCTTAACTTAGCCGAAGCAATCTCACAAGGAACGAGATTGCCACGGGGGGTTTTAACGGTTAGGCCAACTAAAATAATTACTATTCCCACCCCCCTCGCAATGACACAGTGGTTAGCTTGTCTTGGAGTAATTTTTATTATTTAAAAGTTTGATAACTCAGAAAAGATTGCCACGGTATTAACGGTTGGGTCAACTAACATAATTAGTTTTTCCACCCCCCTCGCAATGACACAGTGGTTAGCTTGTCTTGGAGTAATTTTTATTATTTAAAAGTTTGATAACTCAGAAAAGATTGCCACGGTATTAACGGTTGGGTCAACT